>JARGOW010000147.1:7830-8065 GCA_029212955.1 Planctomycetota bacterium
CAGGGGGCGCCAGCTGGACCTCGGAGGAGCGCAGAATCAACTGCCAATCCCCGGGTAGGTTCCGACGGATGTTGCGACCCTTCTCTAGGTCGTCCTGGATGAGTGCCAGAACGGTTTTCCCGGCGGGCTTGCCAGTTCCCTCGTGGATCAGGCGCCACAGGGCGCGGCGCTGCAAGGGTCCAGCCAGTCGGGTCAGGTCGCCCCGGGCGATGACTCCGCCCTGAAGGTTGTGGCG
>JARGOW010000148.1 GCA_029212955.1 Planctomycetota bacterium
AATCGGAGAGCAGGCGCTCGGCCAGGACCGAATCCATGGATTGCTTGGCCCCCTCGGGTAGGGCGGCTGATGCCTGCCGGGGAAGATCGCCCGAAAGTGCTTCGGGTGCATCATGAACCGCTAGCAGGGCCAAAACGCGCCCCAAGTTCAATTCCGGCTCCACTAGGCCGCCTGTGGCCAATGCCAAGTGACAAGCCCCGAGCACATGGCCTGCCACACTCTCCGGGTCAGCCACACCAGCCTGGATCCATCCCGTCCGGGGTAGGTGGGCAAGTTGGCCCAGGGCCAGAAGGGATTCGAGTTTGTCCATGGTCTGAGGCCCGTTGGGCCGGGCCTAATCTAAGGGATTCGGACCCACCTTGGAGCGACCGCGGAAAAAACCGTATGGAGATGAAGGTCCAAGGTGTGGACAACCACGGGCCTCCCGAATCAATCGGACGGACCTGGGCATTCCTCGGGATGGGTAGAATGTTTCGTCGGGCCCACCAAAGCAACGGCCAGGAAACAGATGAAAGAGAGCAAAAAACCACGCAATCGCACCTTCCGCATTCTCCTCGGACTCGGCCTGGTTGCGGTTGCTGGACTCACCATCTTCTTGATCATGTTGCGCAATTGGACCGTGGTGCGTGGCATGGATGCTGCCCAAGCGGAGCCGCTCTTGCAGGCCATATTTGATTCCATGGGGGACCAGCGACCCTACCTGGAAGTTGGGGAAGGGGGAGTGCTGTCGGTGCATCGCGAACTCGAATCCGAAGATGCCGCTCCCGTGTCCAGCCTCAGCATGGTGCTCTGGCAACCCGCGCAAAACCGATGGGTGCGAACCGATTTCCCCATGTGGTTTATCCGGGTGAAAACCAGCAATGGAATCCCTCTCGGCCCGATCAAGGCGGCCTTGGCCGAAGACTGGAAAGAGCTATCCCTCGAAGTTTCCGACGCCAGACTCTCCGACCGGGGGCCTGGCCTGGTCCTCCACCTGGAGGGGGCCAACGGTAGGCAGCTCGTGCTTTGGAATGAGCCGAAAGTGCTCGAATAGCCCCTCGTACCGGGGTGATTCGGGCAGTGGGGGGTCCCGGGCTCAACCCCGATCTCCCCGCCTTGGGTCCGGGATTCGGCCCCCAGGGCCGTGGAAACCCGGGACGGGCGCCACCGGGGCCAGGCCTTTCGGGGCGGGGGATTTTGAATCCGGGGAACCTGCGGGATCGGCGAGCCGGTGACGCCGCGCCAATATCCCCATTCTGAGCGCCCAGGGGGCTCTTTTGGCGTCCTCTGGTCGGGTTCAAGGGTTGGGCCGCTGGCCCGGCCCAATCCCACGGAAATCCGTGAATTGAGATTCCTGGGGGTGGTTGCCGGGTTTGGTGGGGGGCCCTATACTGTTCGGCCCTCAAACAGCCTCTTTTGGGCTGGGCGGGGAAGAAGTATCCTGCCTAAACCCTTTTGGTGGACCGAGCTTGCGGCTGTTTTGAGTCGGGTTTGATCCGCTGAGAATCGCCTCGAATCCGAGTCATATATGACCACTCCCAGCAACTCCCGCAAGCCGCTTATCGCAGGCAATTGGAAGATGAACTTGGACCGCAAGTCGGTTCAGGAATTGGTCGGAGCTGTGTCCAGTGGAATCGTCGGACGCGGTGACGTGGATGTGGCTTTCTTCCCTCCTTATGTCTACCTGCCTGAGGTCCTGGCGGCCTGCGAAGGCACGGGCATCATGGTGGGATCTCAAAACGCATCCGAGCAAGCCAAAGGCGCCTTCACCGGCGAGATTTCGGTCTCCATGCTCAAGGACATCGGCGTGCCCTGCGTATTGATTGGCCACTCCGAACGCCGTCACGTCTACGGCGAAACCCTGGAGCAAATCCACGCCAAGGTTGCGATCGCCCTGGAAGCGGGTCTTCAAGTAATGCTTTGCATCGGCGAAACCCTGGAAGAGCGCGAAGGGGAGCGCACCGAGAAAGTGTGTGCCGAGCAGCTTTCCACTGCCCTTGCTGGCGTGTCCCGGGCTGACTTGCCCCGCATCTCCCTAGCCTATGAGCCCGTCTGGGCCATCGGCACCGGCGTGGTTGCCACTCCCGAGCAAGCCGCTTCGGTGCACCAATACGTACGCGGCGTCCTGGCGGGTCTCTTTGATGACTCCGGGGCGCAATCCACTCGAATCCTCTACGGCGGCAGCGTCAAAGCTGACAACGTCACCGAACTCATGAGCGTGCCCGATATCGACGGCGCGCTGGTCGGCGGAGCCTCCTTGGCCGCCAATACTTTCCTTCCGATTATCGAAGGCGCCCTGGGCTAACCCCCACATTTCTGCGATGGAACTCCTCACTACCCTCCTCTACATCGTCTTTGTCTTTTCCGCGATCGCACTCGTGGTTGTCATCCTGCTTCAGGAAGGCAAAGGCGGAGGCTTCGGCGACGCCCTCGGCGTGGCAGGCCAGCAAACCTTCGGTGTGAAGGCTTCCGGCATTCACAAGTTCACCGGCGCCCTGTGCGTGGTCTTCTTCGTGTGCGCCGTGGCGATCACCGTTTTCAACCGTACCCAGAGCGAGAGCTCGAGCATCGGCGACGATACGAGCCTGTTCGATACGCCCGCCCCTGAAAGCGGCGAATAGGGCCGTGGCTTGGACGGGCTGACGCCCGTCCTGCCAATCCTATTGAATCGACCATGGCAGCAGGGTCTATCCACTCAATGACGGGCTTCGGCAGTGCCGAAGTGAAGCGGGACGGCGGCCTCGCGCGGGTGGAAATCCGCACGGTCAACCACCGTCATCTCCAGCTCAAAGTCCGCCTTCCCTTCGCGCACACCTCCCTGGAGCCCCAGGTCGAAGGCGCGCTGAAGAAAGCCCTGGCCAGGGGCTCGGTCCAGGTCCAGATCAGCCTGGAGACCCAGGCCGCTGCCACCAGCGTGACCATGGATCACAAATTGGCCAAGGCTTATCTCAAGGAGCTGGCCTCCCTGGGCAAGGCGATCAAGGTGGAAGGAGAGCTGAGTTTGGCCCAGGTCGCGGCCCTGCCCGGAATCGTGTCGTCCACCGAGGAGTCCACGGACCTGGCCAAAGAAGCCAAGTGGATCCTGGCCACTGTGAAAGCCGCGGTGGCAGATTTGAAATCCATGCGCGAGACGGAAGGCGAAGCCATGGCGGCGGACCTGCGCGTTTGGGCCAAGGCCATCGAAAAGCAACGCGCTCTGATCGCAAAGCGCAGCCCCAAAGTCGTCACCGAACACGCCGCCAAGCTGCGCCAACGGGTGGAAAACCTGCTCGGCGATGGCCAGTCGGTAAACCCCAAAGACCTGGCCCGCGAAATCGCCTTACTGGCGGATCGATTGGATGTGAGCGAGGAATTGGCCCGTCTTCAGGCCCACTTGGACCAGTTGGAAGCCCTGCTCAAGAAGGGCGGTGCCGTGGGCCGCAAGCTGGATTTCCTTTCCCAGGAATTCATGCGCGAGGCCAACACGATCGGGTCCAAGTGCTCCGATGCCAAAACCGCCCACCATGTGGTCGAGATGAAAGCATGCATCGAGCGCATGCGCGAACAGGTCCAAAACGTGGAGTAAAAGCGATGTCCCCGGAAAGCAAAACCCAAGGCACCATGCTTCTGATCTCGGGTCCCTCCGGCAGCGGCAAAAGCACCATCTGTAAGCGGCTTCTAGAGGACTCCAGGGTGGTATTTTCGGTATCCGCGACCACGCGCACAAAACGCGAAGGAGAGGTCGATGGCCGGGATTATTACTTCCTCTCCGTGGAAGAGTTCAAAGCCAAGCGCGCTGCTGGCGAGTTCCTGGAGTCGGCCGAGGTCTACGGCAACCTGTACGGAACCTTGCGCGGGCCCATGCAGGAAGCGATTGCGAAGGGCTTCATCTACCTGGTCGAAATCGACGTGCAAGGGGCCATGCAGCTCCTGGCTGGTAAAGAGGAAGGCATCTACGTTTTCATTGCGCCGCCCAGCATGAAAGAGCTAGAAGCTCGCCTGCGGGGCCGTGGGTCCGAAACTCCCGAATCCCTAGAAAGGCGTTTGGGCAAAGCGGAAGACGAATATCGAGAGCGCAAGCGCTACGACCATGTGATCGTCAATGACAATCTTGATGATGCGGTGACCGAGGTGCGTCGCATTGCGGGGCTCGACACCAAAACCGAAAGCGCAGGATCATGAAACAAGTTCTCCTAGGCGTCAGCGCCTCCGTGGCGCTCTACAAGTCCTGCGACCTGGCAAGCAAGTTGACCCAGGCCGGCCTTTCCGTGCGTTGCATCCTCACCGAAAACGCGGCAAAACTGGTCAGCCCCCAACTCTTCGAAGCCGTGACAGGACAACCGGCCCACGTGAGCGAATGGGGAACCGAGCGCCGCGCCGCCATGGACCACATCGACCTGGCCCGTTGGGGTGAGGCCCTGATCGTTGCCCCGGCCACCGCCGATTGGATCGCGCGCACCAGCCAGGGATTTGCCAACGATTTGCTGAGCACCGTTCAACTCGCCATGGAATCCTACAAGCCGCGACTCATGTGTCCGGCCATGAATCCCACCATGCTCGAGGCCCCCGCCGTTCAGCGCAACCTGAAGCAATTGATCCAGGACGGCTGGCAGGTGGTGGACCCGGGCAAGGGGCACACCGCCTGTGGGGAAACCGGCCAGGGACGCATGGCCGAACCCCAGGAAATCGCCGACCACGTCCTCGCCTGGTTCTCCTAGTGGCCACCAAAAGGAAGCGCCCATTGAACCTGGTGGTCACGGCAGGGCCCACCCGGGAGTACATCGATCCCGTACGCTATCTGAGCAACGAATCCAGCGGCAAGATGGGATTCGCAATCGCAACGGAAGCGGTGAAGCGGGGTCACAAAGTCACCCTGATCGCCGGACCGGTGCACCTGGAAACACCCGCGGGCGTGAATCGCGTGGACGTGATCAGCGCCCGGGACATGTTAGCTGCCATGAAAACCGCATTCCGCGATGGGGACGGTCTCATCATGGCCGCGGCCGTTGCCGATTACCGTCCAGCCCGCAAGTTGAAGGGGAAGTGGAAGAAAGACCCGTCCAAGAAGGGCGGCGGCGTGGATCTACCCCTGGTTGAAAACCCGGACCTGCTGGCCACGGTGGGCGCTCGCAAGGGGTCCCGCTGCATCATGGGGTTCGCCCTGGAAACCTCCAATGGGATGCGCAACGCCCTTGGGAAAATGCAGCGCAAGAATGCGGACTTCATAGCATTGAACGGGGCTTCGGCCTTGAACGCGAATACGACGTCGGTGACCCTGATCGGTCGGGATGGCTCGACCCAAGAGATGCTTGAGAAGAGCAAGAAATATGTGGCCAGGCGGCTCGTAATGGCGGTTGAGGGCTGGCGCGCACACGCGTAGCGGTGCCACGTGCCGCAGCCATGCGCCTTTTTTCACCAATTTCCGTGTAACGGAACGGATTTGAGTGCGTCTGTTAAAGGAGCCCTGGGAATTTTGCCCCGGGTTATCATGGGCCTCCCAAAAGGGCCCATGAGTTTTGTCTAAGGGAGTATCTATGAGTTTCGCATCACGTTTCATTTTGTTCTGTCTGGGGTCCCTGTGCCTGGTGGCCTTTGCCCCCTCCGCCCAGGCCCAAAAAGTCTCGAAGACGTATTACGAGCAGTCCGACCATGGCTTCCGATTCAAGCCGGTGGAGGACTACGACATGGTTCCGCCCCAGGATCGTGAAAAGGAAGGCGGTCTGCTGGCGAAAGCCGCAGGCAAGAGTTTCGCCGTCAAGTACGGCAACATGGGCATGTTTGATTTGGAGTCCAGCTTCGAATTGCTGCGCATGATTGAAAAGAAGCAGCGTGTGTTCGAAGAGGGCGAAGAGGGGGCCTCGGTCACCTACAAGTACAAGCGGGTGGGGCTGGGCGACTACTTGGAGCGCCGCTACAACGGGGTGAAGGCCGACAAGCCCACCTTGGACAAGGAAGTGAAGATCCGAAAGGGGTTGATGGCCCAGCATCGCCAATGGAAGGCCAAGGCACAGGGCGAGGCGGAGATGATCATCGACGCATACACTTTCAAGCTGGATGACGCTTGGGTGCACCTGGTACATGTGATGTCTGAAAAGCACTCCAAGAAGTGGCTTAAGGCATTCACCAAGTCCGCCAAGACCTTCCAGTTGATGGAGCGCACAGAGGTCAAGAAACTCAGCGACGACATGACCTACGAGGAACTCGTCGAGTTCCATGATATGAACGAGAGGGCTACCGGCGGCTGGCGAGCAGTGGCGACCCCCAGCAAGCGCTACATCATCAAGACCGATAGCGATGATGACGACTTCATCGATAAGGCGATCGCCCGTCTCGAGAAGTCCCGGGATCTCTATGAGCGCGACTTTCCGCCCGCGAAGAAAATCGAGCATGTTTCCATTGTCCGGGTTTGCTCCACGGAAGAGGTTTTCCACTCCTATGGCAATACGGGCGGCGGCGTCGGCGGTTGGTTTAGTCCCGCGACCACAGAGCTGGTGTTGTACGACGGCAAGAACCGGGACCGCAACGCAACCTACGCGGTGATGAGCCACGAGGCCTTCCACCAGTATTGCCACTTCCTGTTCCAGGAATCCGAAGCCCATCGCTGGTTCGATGAGGGCCACGGGGACTACTACGGTGGCGCGAAAATGGGCCGCAGCAAGCAAGCCCCGATGAAGATCACCCCCAAGATGCCCGCAGGATTTGGGCGCCTTGGCATCATCCGTGAAATGGTGCAAACAGCCACTTATGCCCCGCTGGAAGACCATCTGAACTACAGCCACCGGGAGTGGCAAACCCAGGGCCCGACCAATGTTTCTTGCTACGCCCAGTCCTGGTCCATCGTTTACATGCTGCGCCAAGGTGCGCTGGGTAACGTTCCCAGCAAGGTGTGGGAAAAGGAATACAAGGACATTATCCCCAACTACATTCGAGTCTTGAACGAGGGCTACGCCAAGGCCTACGCAGAAGCCCGGGAGAAGAAACGCAAATCCTTGGAGAGATTGGAGAAGTCCAAGCGCAAGAAGGACAAAAAGCGCAAGAAGCCCAAGAAGGGTGAGGACGGCAAGGAAGGCGCAGACGACAAGAGCAAAGAAGACAACTTTGACGACGTGATCGACGCTCTCTTGAGCGATATCGCCAACGGCGACCTGATGATCTCCCAGGAAACCAAAGCGCAGATCTGGAAGGACGCCATGGCCGCCTCCTGGGGCGATATCGACATGATCAAGTTCGAAGAGAACTGGACCACCTATGTCAAAAAGCACCTGAAGTAGAAGGTGCCCACCGTTTCAATGCAGAGGAGGCCGAGATGCGAATCTCGGCCTCCGCTTTTATTGGTCCCGTCTGGGGGAGCGGTATCACTTGTCCGGATAGTCCATCACCCCGGATGCAGCGCTCGAAACGTGACACGAGCGGCATCGGGCTTCCAAGAGAAGATCCGGCATGCCCTGGTGGAGGACTCGTGGAGCCCCGCCGATGCCACCCTGATGGCAGCGAAGGCAGTCGTCACGGAGCCAGGCGCCCACGTGGTTCTTGTCGTTGGGCAGGGTGGGCGGGAATGCGTTGCGGGCGAAGAGGAGTTGCTCCAAGCCCGCGCCTTCGGCGGTGGCGAGGGCTTCATTGCGGGGGATGTGGCATGTGCGGCAGCGTGCTTGTTTGAGCAACTGGGGCATGCCGCGGTGGGCCAGCCTGGGTGCGCCGTTGATGCCATCTCCATGGCAGCTCAGGCAATCGTCCTTCAGCCAAGCGTTGGCATGGGAGGAGTTCTCCGGCATGGTCGGCGGGAATGCGTTGCTGGCGAAATCCAGCAAGGCCGGTTCCGGTTCTGAAGTAGCGGTGGGCGGATACGTGGCCTGGTACGGGGCGACTTCGGTGGCCGGGTGCGCGGGCGGCTGGGATGCTTGCCCCGCGGGCTGGGCATGGGCCACGGGGCTGCGTTGCGCTCCTTTTGGCTGGGATTCCTGGGGGCTGCTGCAAGCAAGGATTGCGATCCAGGCCAGGGCTGTGGCGGAAATGATGCGCTTCATGGGGATATTCCTGTGGTGATGGGCCTCAGGGTTTGGGACTAAGCCTCGCCTGCCTTGGCGAGCTTCACGGCGCAGATCTTGTA
>JARGOW010000149.1:0-4582 GCA_029212955.1 Planctomycetota bacterium
CAGTCGGGATCCGCGATCGGGATGGCTCGCGTCCAAAACCCCCGACTGGCGCCATTCTGCAAGGATATCCAACCCCGGTTCACGCTCATGTCATCCACCAAAGCTGGGACCTGCTCCATGGTGAGGGTTTCCATGGGGGACTGCAGTCCTGGTTCCGGCCAAACCACCGTGCCGCAGTTCATTGTTTCAAGCACCACCTGCGCATAGGTCCTTTGTCCGCATGAAGCCGGGGGCAGATGCGCCAAGAAAGCACCGCCCCCCTGGGGCGTCATGGAGACTTCGCCTGCCACAGAGTCCCCCCAAAATTGGAGTCGTGGAGCCTCCAGCAGCGTCAAACGCGTTTCCAGTTGGATCGTCCAAGGCTCGCCCGGTACCCGGGAGCTAGGTCCACCGGCACTCACCGGGGAGCGATGGGGCAGGCACGCTTCCATTTGCGCCTCCATGGTCGCCACATTGACCGGATGGAAGCGAGCCTCCACCCGGTCCAATCCGCCCGGGCATAGATGGCACGATCCCATGATCGTTCCCGTCGCACTGCAATCCCGGAACCCCGGACAGTCGGAATTCGTGGCGGGCGCACTGCACGTATCCAAGGGGGGGCAATACCAATCCGCATGGCGCGCACCCAGGTTGTGCCCCAAGCCGTGCAACAGCGCCAAGGAAAAGATTCGCCCATCGGGCTCCTGGTTTGAATCGAGGCGCGAAGTGTGGACCGCGTAGGATTCCGCAGGGTCACAAATCCCCGATTGCCCAGCCAAGCTTAAGCCATTGCCCACCCCCGAAACGAAGTGACTCAACTGGGTGGAAACCGGGGCCAGACCTGGCCAAAGGGTTCGAAACTCGTGGAGCATGGAGCCGGCACTGCCATCCACATCGGGCATACTCCATGGGTCCTCTGAAACATGCAACCCCATGTAAGGCACCTCCAACTCCACTGACAGGTCTCGACGCAAGGCGTGCTGCGCCTGCAGCACCCCCAGGGTCAACCAAACGGTCGCGCGCTCCACATCCCCAAAACGCTGGTAGAACTGCAGATCAGACTCAACAGCCAGGGTCAGCGGTCGAATTCCACAGGCCGGCCGCTCCATGGGAGGCGGAGTCACCACCGATGCCACAGGAGGTCCAACCCGGCCCTGGAATGCCGGATCACAACCAGGAATCATGGATGCCTGCTGGGATGCAAAGGGCTGGAACTGGAGTTCCTCCCCGGGCCGACCCGAAACCACAGCATGGTCGAAGCGACCCACAAACACCCCCGAGACCCGACCCTCAGCCGACTTGTGCACAAAGCCGTATCCGACCCCCATGCCCGGAACGCGCAAGGGACCCGCCTGGTAATTCCCGCGGTCGCCTGTCCATGGCACCCCATCCACATACACGACCGGCAAACGCTTGGAATCCACCATGGGCATGGATTGCAATTCCACCCCGCGGCTCGCTTGAACCAGGGTCGTTTGGGACATGTGTTGTTGCACGGCAGCCCGCACACAGTTTTCGGCGGCGTGTATTCCGCATGCGGCCGAGAGGAGAAGGGGAAGTAGAATCATGGAAGCTCCAGGTTGGGGACACCCCCTAGACCGGCGCAAGGCCCCAGGGTGGCACAGCAATCTGAAACTCTGTTTGATTTCCCTCCCACCCCCGGCGTGCAAGCCAACGCACCAACGGGGTAGACCCAATTCTCCGTGGGCCGAGGGCACAACCTTGATCCATGGGGCTGGCCAGGGACCGCCTCTACCCCCAAGAAAGACAGCGCCAAAAAAAAAGCCCCGCGATTTTCGCGGGGCTTTGCAAAGGACTCGAAACAACGCCCTAGGGCAGCTCGGTGACCTGAATATTGCCAAAGGCCACGTCGGCATGGTGGGCCACCAGCAGTAGGGACCCCAAGTCGTTGCCGTCGGTGACGGGGGTGGACCGATCGAAGGTCCAAGCGGCGGGTTCGGCGCTTCCAAACTCCCAAAGCTTCATGCGGTACTGGGATCCGCCACCGGCCAGGGTCTCGCAGCGAAGCTTCACCGAGTAGCGCGTTCCAATGACCAAATCGTTGTCGGGCAAGAACTCGATGCCCTCATCGTGGCCGGTCCACATTTCCCAGCGCTGCTTGTTATCGAACCAACGGTACAGGAAGCCTGCGCCAAGGGGGTAGATGTTGTGATTGGGCTGGGAGTAGGGTCCGCCGGTCGTGTGGCCGGTCCAGCGCATGACAAAACCGAAGCCATAGGAGCTCGTACCCGTCGTGTAGCCCTGGGCGTCCAAGGCCAAAACGGTGGCATCCAGCTCGACCTCGTAGTTCTCCCATGCGGATGCACCCTGGCCCTCGCCGATGGCAACCAGTCGGTCATAGCCCAGGCCAGAGGGCTCAGTGCGCAGAACCGGACCCAGACCCGGGTAGTTCTCCACATTCCACTGGCCGTCGATGATTTGAACCGCGTCGGTGGCGTCGGCCCCATTGTTCAGGACCGTGTTCCAGTCGATGCTGGTGTTCGGGTTCCAGCCGAGCCCGTCCACGATTTCCACGCGCAGGCTTTGGTAGGTGGCGTGCCCCTCGTCATCCGTGGCGCGCAGCAGCAGGTCGTTGGAGTACACACCGGCCATGGGGGCTCCCAAGGTCAGATCGGCCAGGTAGAGCTCCACGTTGAAGTCACCTTCGTTGGCGAGGCGCCAGGGGGCGAAGGAGATGGTGCGATCATCGCCCATAGCCAGGGAAACCCACGCACCACCATTCAGGCGATAGTGCAGGTCCACCGTGTTGATCAGGCGGACCTCATCGGCGTCCTGAACGTTGCCTTGTACGTTGATTTGGGGCTGGGCAAAACCCAAATCGCCAAAGCGCACGGTGCGGGTCCCGTCGCCGTTGTCGGTGGATTGCCAAACCGTGAGGCTCGGGCTGCCCACCGTGTTGTCAGCGGGGGTGGTAACCTGGCTCAACTTCGCGCTGGAACGACCGGAGGGATCCATGGTCGTAATGCGCAGGAAGTAGGTCGTGTTGGCCAACAGGTTGGTCAGCATCCCGCTCTGGGCAAACTGAAGGTTGCTGAGGGAGATCGATCCATCCAGGTATTGGTTGGTGCGACCAAACTCGACCTGGGCCGATGCGATCTCGTCGGTGCTCCAGGAGAGTTGAACATTGGCGGAATCGAGAGCTTGCACCTGGAGGGCATGCACGAAGGGGCCTTCGCCATCGGCAGCCTTGAGCCCATCCTCATTCAGGATCGGGTTCGCGCTGCTCTCCACCGAATCGACCACCATGGTGATTCCTGCGGGCGGAGCGCCCTCGGCCACGGCGACAACGCCGGCATGGGCCACAGCCATGTTCGAGGTGAGCGTGGGGCCAGCCAACCAGTTGAGACCGTCCAAGCTGTACTCCTGAAAGTAGGAGTTGCCCGTACGGGTGACGCGCATGCCCAGGGGGGAGCCGGCGGGCCAGGCACCATTTTGCAGGTCCGAGAATTCCATGCGGTTCAAGCTACCGTTGGAGAACGTGGCTGCAAAAAGTTGGAGTTTGCTTCCGTTGTACGCAAAATCGAAACGCGCGAAGTTGCTTTCGTCCTGCTCGAAAATCAGGCCTTGCCCGGTTCCGTTGTTGGACATGCCGCCCACGAAAATGGCTTGCAGGCTTTGGTTGTTGTCTTGGACCGGCTGGGTCAGTCGAGCGGCCTGCAAACTCATCCAGGAGGAGGAGACCACACCCGCGGGGACAGCGAGCTCCAGGTGGCCTTCGCCGGTGGAGCTGGCCAGCATGCGCAGCTGGGCGGCCCCGGTGGGATCGACCAGATTCCAGCGACCCTGATCCAGGTTGTTGGCAAAGAAGTCATCGGCTTCCAGGGCCGATGCCGTGTCCGTGGCAAATGCCTGGGTGGGGGATTGCGTGGTCAGACCATCCGTGGTCGCCGCGCTGATGGTGAACTGGTAGGGGGTGTTCGAGGTGAGACCGGAGAGGGTCACCTCGTGGTGAAGCGCTTCCACATTGCTCACCACGCTCTGTGCGAAAGGGGCATTCTCGCCAAAGAAGATCTCACCGGTGGAGGGCACATTGGTGTCCCAGGACACCACTGCGGATGTGGCGTCCACAATTCCCAGGTTTACGGTCAGGTTGAGCGCTCCACCGCCCCCGGAGCTCGAGCCGCCTCCTCCGCCGGAGGAGCAGCTGGCCAAGGTGGCCAAAACAGCGATCAGTGCGTGTGCGGTGCGGTTTTTGGTGTAAGTCATAGCTTTCAGGTGCCGGTCCCTCTGTGGCAGTAAATAGGACCCTGGTTAGGGCTGACTTGCCCTGGAAACGTTTTCCTAGGGCTACCAGCGGCCACTAGAGCCCGGTTCTGTCCATAAATTCAGTGGTATTGTCCTGGTACTTGATCCGACAATGGGGCCCACTCTGGGGCACACCTTGTCCCGCAATTCCCTGGCTCCCTTTTGGGGCCATGCCCAAGCGCCCATAAAAGGGTCCCCCCTCCATGAAAAGCACACTCGTACTTTGCCTCGCATTCCTGTCCGCATCCGTCCTCCTGCCCGCCTGCGATAAGGTTGAGGATGTCAAAGACACCGGAAATTCCATCTCGGAAGCCGTCGGTGGAATGGATGCCGCAGC
>JARGOW010000149.1:4592-5110 GCA_029212955.1 Planctomycetota bacterium
GACCTGACCTCCAAGCTGGGCGACATCAAGGACCTGGCCAGCGCAGAGGCAATCACCAAGAAGGTCGGCCCCCTGCTCGACATCATCACCAAGGGCAAGGATATGCTCTCCGGTGCGGGTGATATGGGCGGAATCACCGAGGCCATCGCCTCTCTCAAAACCCGCTTCGCCGGCAAGGAAGATATCATGAAGGTGCTTCAGCCCCTCATCGAGCGTCTCTCCACCCGGGTGAAGTAAGGACCAAAAAGGGAAGGGGGTCACCGAATGCAGACAAACGCGTATCGGTGACCCCGGCCCCTGGTCGGATTTCTCGATACTCCCGCTACAGCGCGGATGACCCCATGACCCGGCCAAAAACCATGCTGCAACGATTTTCGCTCGCTCCCATCCTCCTGTCCCTTGCCCTGTTTGCATGCCAGGGGGACCCTGATGTTCCCCAGAACAACGAACTCCGTGCTGGTCAGAGTGAAGCCGTGGTGGAGACGACCCCCAAAGCCCACAACATGACCGCCACCGAG
>JARGOW010000149.1:5120-8051 GCA_029212955.1 Planctomycetota bacterium
AACGCTCGGAGCCGGCTGCTACTGGTGCGTGGAAGCCGTCTATGAACAACTTCCAGGGGTGCGCGAAGTCTCCTCCGGATTCATGGGCGGGGCCGACGACAACGTCACGTACAAGCAGGTCTGCTCGGGAACGACCGGCCACGCGGAAGTGGTCCAGGTCACTTTCGATCCTGCCGTCCTACCCTACGAGGAGCTCCTCGATTGGTTTTGGAGGCTGCACGATCCCACCACGCTGAATCGACAGGGAGCCGACGTGGGAACCCAATACCGCTCGGTCATTTACTTCCACACCGCCGAGCAGGAGCGCATTGCACGGTTGAGCAAGGCCACCCTCGGTGAGCGCGGCGACTACTCCGATCCCGTCGTCACCGAGATCAGCGCCGCTAGCAAATTGATCCCTGGACCGGAGTCCCACCAGGATTACTATCAAGCCAACAAAAGCGCTGGTTACTGCCAAATGGTGATTGCGCCTAAGTTGCGCAAACTAGGGCTAGAGGACTGAATTTGTTAGACTAGGGGATCATTCGTCCTTCATAGGTTGACTGCGAGGTGGACAGACCACCTCGCACCCATCACCCCCAAATTCGATCCCTGCCATGGAAACCGCCTCCGACATGAGCCCCTGGCTCGAGGGTTTCCCCTCGCTCGCCCAGCTGGAATCCCCCGAGCTACGTCGCCTTCTAGAAACTTCCCCGATCACCACCTTCGAAGCAGGTGAAACCATCATGGGCGTGGGCCAGATGGGGGGCAGTTTTCCCATGGTTGTGTCCGGCACATTACGGGTCACCATGCTCTCCAATGAGGGGCGCGAGATCCTGCTCTACCGCCTCCGCGAAGGCAATACGTGCACATTGAGCACGGCCTGCCTGCTCTCAGGAGACCGCCTGGGCGCCACGGTCAGCGCCGAACGACCCCTTTCGATCGTGGCACTGGGTCCCGACGTCTTCCATCGACTGCTGGATGAATCGAAGACCTTCCGCAACTTCGTCTTCGAAGCCTTCGGCTCCCGCATGGCTGATTTGATCCAGCGAATCGACGAATTGGTATTCCAATCCATCGAAGAACGCCTCGCCGGAACCTTGCTCGAATTGGAGCGGGATGGGATTGTCCATGCCACACACCAGGAGTTGGCCATCGACATGGGTACCGCCAGAGAGGTGGTCAGCCGCCAAGTGAAGGAATTGGAAACCCAAGGGGCGATTCAATTGGGCCGGGGTCGGATTACGATCCTGGATCGCGGGGCCTTGACCCGACTTCTTCCGACGCGCTAAAGCCAGGGCGACTTACCTAACGATCCGGTCGGTTTCGCATTGGGAGATTGCGCCCACACGTTTCCGGGAACGGAGCGACAATAACACGGACACCTATTCCAGATAGTTTAGGCTAGAGGCAATGGAGCAGCGGAAACTCTGACGCCCAACAAAACAAGCCTGCCAAAGCTGGAGCCCACACGGGTTCGCAAAGGGGGCACTGCGAAAGCGGTGTCCCTTTTCTCGTAGGAACCCGTAGAGAGCGGCGGGCACCATCGCAAGCGCCATGCACCGCGTTACGCAATCTGCCGACCCTGTAAAATGACAGAGTTCGAGCCCGTGGACGCTGATCGCGCGCGCCCCAGCACGATCACTTCCCGTGGCACTTCTTGAACTTCTTACCGCTGCCGCAGGAGCACGGATCGTTGCGGCCCAGCTTTGGAGCCCCATGCTCCACGGGCTTTTGCGGCTCGTGGTGGTGATGGTGGGGATTGCTGCCCGTTCGAACGGTTTCTAGAAACTCGTCCATGGTGCTCTCCAGTCCGTTTTTCAGCTCAAAGGACTGTGCCACCACTTGGGTCTCCTCCAGGTGCTGCAGGTAAGCCCGCAACACGTCCGGCACAAACTTCGCCAGGGGATCCTTGCGCTCGAAACGCCCGGGCAAAAGGTGCCCTAGGGCTCCATGCATGTCCTGCCCATCCATGTCACAAGGACGCTTCCCCAGCTGGTCGTGGCATACCGCGAGGAATTTGCCGGCGATCGATTTAATCTGATCGCGCTGAATGCCCTCCATTCCCTGCGTAAGGGGGGAGTCCATGAAACTTGCGAGATCTAGGAGCACTGCTTTACTGGCCATGGGCTAATCCTAGCGGGTCCAGGGCTCCAGGGGTAGATACCAGCGCCCCCCAGTGGCCCAGGACCACGATTCCCTGGGCGCCTCAGCTGGACCGCTGTTTTGCCTTGCTATTGCTCCCCGGGAGCGAAAGACTGCCCCGTGATACCTGCACCCTAGCCGCCTATCAAACCCCATGAGTGACGCACCTCCCCGGAATCCGTTTCCGCCCAATTCCTTCCCCGATCGCCCCGACGTGCAAGTCAACCCCAAGATGGTTCTCGCAGCCGTCGTCCTGGGACTGATCGTCTTCGCCATTTCCACCGCGGTTTTCACGGTCAAAGCCGAATCCGAAGGCGTGGTCATGCGCTTCGGAAAGTTCACGGGCACCGTGAGCTCCGGCCTGCACTTCAAGCTGCCCTTTGGAGTCGACCAGGTGGAAATCGTGCCCGTACGCCGCCAGCTCAAGCAAGAGTTTGGCTTTGGCACCAGCGGAAACACCAACTCCTCCCAATCCTCCAGCCAGCGCGAATGGCGCGATGAAAAGGCCATGGTAACCGGCGACTTGAACGCGGCCCTTGTCGAGTGGGTCATCCAATACCGCATCGAAAACCCCAAGAGCTATCTGTTCAACGTTCGCAACGCGGACGACACCCTGCGCGATGCCTCGGAAAGCGTCATGCGCGAGGTGGTGGGGGACCGCACGGTGGACGAAGTCATCACCATCGGCCGCCAGGAAATAGAAAACGAAACCCTCGTCAAGCTTCAAGCCCTGGTCAAGAGCTACAAGATGGGCATCAAGATCGACCAGGTTCAGCTCAAGGACGTGAACCCGCCCACGCGGGTTCA
>JARGOW010000150.1:0-3074 GCA_029212955.1 Planctomycetota bacterium
CTGTGTCGCCATCAAAGCCCCCGGCTTCGGTGACCGCTGAAAGGTCATGATGGAAGACATCGCCATCCTCACCGGCGCCACTCCGACCATGGAAGACATGATCAGGCAGATTGGTAACAATGGTCGTACCAGATACAAGATACAGCGTCAGACCCCCTACCGCCTACTCTCGGCATTAAAGTGCCAGGGAAACTGCAACCCTTGTGAACAGAGCAGGTCACTTTGTCATGGCAAGAAGACCTCGTGGAGACGAACCCGGAGCTTGGTTTCATGTGATCAACCGGGGGATTGCCAAGCGCGCCCTATTCGAGAGCAGGTCGGAGGCTCGGTTCTTTCTTTCTCGGCTGGCTCGGCAGGTGCGGGCGGGGCGTATTGAAGTGCATGCGTTCTGCCTGATGACCACGCATTACCACCTTCTTCTGAGGAGTCCCATTGGGGAATTGTCCGAAGCCATGCGACTCGCACAAAGCTCCTACTCGCGGCACTTCAACCGAAAGCACAAGCGCGATGGTTCGCTGATTCGAGGGCGATACTACTCCCGGCCCGTCGACTCACTGGAGTACCGCCGCACGTTGGTGCGCTACATCGATCACAACCCGGTGAAGGCTGGGTTGGTTTCACATGCCCATGCGTACGAACTCTCGAGCGCAGCCCTGCATATGGCGGCTCGCAACACGCCATGGCTGAGCAGCTCTTGGATCCGGGAGGAAGCCTGTCGCGTAGCGGAGCAAACGCGATTCACTCCGAGCGCCTACATTGCCGCCTTCGGCGCAGGCTACTCGAAGGAAATGCTGGAGACCCAAGAGCTTGTGCAAGCTCGCATGAATAGCACGGCACTTCCGAATCCTAAGTACGATTTGATAGGGACATCCAGCAGGCAGGTTCGTGCCTGGATGCAGCGCAAGGCGAAACTGGCGGATGGCCATCGCGTCGGCTTGCCAATCTGCTCCTCCGCCGCCCTGCTCGATTCCTTGAAAGCGAACCTGGCCACTCAGGGCCCTTGGTGGGTCGAGACAAAGAATCACAATTGGCGTGGCGACGAGTTGATTTGGATCTCAGCATTGCATGACTTGTGTGGACTCACTTGGAAGCAGATTTCTGAGCGCATCGACAAACCCATTGCACTCGCCCGGCGCCGTGCGTCGAAGCACAACGAACTCATGCTCGCCGACTCCGAGTATGGAGATCGGGCACAGAGGGTGGTCTGCGCGGCGCTTCAACCCATTGGGCGCAGGGATCGGAGCGGGACAAGGTGACGACAGGCCGGTGCGGCACTTTAATGCCGCGGGTAGTCGGCAGGGGGTCTGACGCTGTATCCTGAGGTCATATGAGTAAGTTTATATACCGCGTTGGTCCTGAGACGCTGCGGCTCTCCCACCGCGAGATACGGGTCGAGGATGCCGAGGCGGTGCTAGCATTCAACGGCAACCCCGAGGTCATGAAGCTGACCGGCGAGCCGCTGTGGACGGACCTCGAGCAGACCCGGGAGCGGCTGGCGAATTACGCCGAGTTCGAGACCCACGGCTTTGGTCGCTGGGGGATTTTCCACAAGCCCGAGGGGCAGCTCATCGGCTTCTCCGGCTTCAAGTACCTCCCGGAGCTGGACGAGGTGGACCTGGGCTACCGCCTGCTCCCCGAGTATTGGGGTCGGGGGCTGGCCACCGAGTCCGGTCTGGCGTGTCTCCGCTTCGGCTTCGAGACGATGGGCTTCGAGCGACTCATCGCGCTGGTCCTCCCCGAGAATGCCGGTTCGATGCGCGTGGTCGAGAAAATTGGCATGCATAATACCGGGCCGATTCAGATCGACGACGAGACCGCGTACCGGTTCGCCGCAGAGCGGCCCGACTGGCTGGCCCGGCACACCAGCTAGCAGATACAGCGTCAGACTCCCTTTCGCCCACAGTCGCCATTAAGGTGGCAGGAGCAAAAAAAGCACCGAGACCGGATGACTTCCATCGTTTATCGCAGGCAGGCCTGAACGTGCTCGGCTGCGAGAGTTCGGTACTCTTCGGATTGGCGGAAGAGGACCTTATGTTGATTGAGTTGGCGGCTTACTGACCCTTCCGGGATGTTGAGCCTCGTGGTGATTTGGGTGTGGGATTGGTTGGCTAGGTTGCGGTGGAGCCAGACCCTTAGGACCTTCCACGGATCCCACGCTCTGCTCCGTTCGGCCCTAGGGTGGATGAAGGCGCAGGGGCCTCGGGGTTGTAGTTCCTTGTGGATTGTGGGAGCGGAAACTAGAGGTAAGCCGGGGCGGGTGCCATCGGCTAGGTTTGCTTTCCTTTCCATCCAACGCCCAACCGTCATGGGGGCGGCTGCTATCAAGCCATCTAAGCGATCCACTTCATCCTTCTGGTTCGCTGGGTGGGCCAAGTACGCTGCAAGCCGCTCTTGCTCATGGGGTTCGATGGAGACTCCGAAAACTTGTAGTTAGGCTTCGGGAGAATCGTTCGATGAACCGAAGCTTGCAGGACGACATTTCCACCCAGCTACGAGTGAGCCACGGCGGTCCAGCGTTCCTGGCGTAGTGGAAGGCGCTGCCATAGGGGTAAAGCGTTGAATTCGTAACCAAGCGCGCCTCGGGTGCGTTGTGGTCAATGTATCGCGCTAGCGTCCTGCGATATCGCAGGGAGTCGACAGGTTTGGAACGATATCGGCCCCGGAATAGTGATCCGTCGCGACGCCTTCGGCGATTGAACCGCCGCACAGAACTGTTCTGGATTCGACGCATGGCTACCGCCAAGTCTCCTTCCGGACTCCGCACCAGAAGGTGATAGTGCGTGGTCATGACCACATAGCTATGAACCCCAATCTCACTTCGACGCACCGAGGCTGCCAAACACGTGAGGAAGAGCCGTACATCGGTACGCCCCTCGAACTCAGCCCTCCTTGCAATGCCCCGGTTCATCACATGGTGCCAGCCCCCTACCACGTCCCCTCTGAATCGTTGTGCCACTAAACAATGAGACTGGGTTGCGCTCTGTGAGTTGCCCAAAGAACGATGGAAGTTGGCCGGTCTCGGTACCCGCTAGAAGTCGTGCAGCGCTTTCCTGCCGCCGATGGGCGGCAGGGGG
>JARGOW010000150.1:3084-3316 GCA_029212955.1 Planctomycetota bacterium
TCCCCCATCGTGGTACTTAACCAAGGCCGAAATATGCTCCATTCCAAAATCTTCCTTCCATGGCTAGCCCTGGGTCTCACGTGCAGTGCTTTTGCACAGTCCATCACCAGTTTCTGCCCGGCCAGCAACAATTCAACGGGGGCTCCGGCGGCGCTAACAGGTTCCTTCGGAACTGGAATTGGAAGTGATTTGCATCTGGAAGTGGATGGTGGCGTCCCTACTGAGTTTGGGT
>JARGOW010000150.1:3326-8047 GCA_029212955.1 Planctomycetota bacterium
GCCACTTCGGGTGTGGTCATCTCGGGAGGCTCACTTTGCTTGGTTGGTACGAGCACCGCACGCATGTTCCGATACAACGTCGCGGGGACTGGTGCAAACTCGATCGGTCAATTCGATGGTTCAGGCGTGTTTCAGAACATGGCCGGCACATCGAACGTAGGTACTGGCTTTGACGTTCCTCGCCTGATCCCTTCAGTGATCCCGACCTTGATCATGAGCGGTGAGACTTGGCACTTCCAGCTTTGGTATCACGACAGTGCGTCCTCGGTCGGTAGCTCAAACTTCTCCAATGGGGTAAGCGTGACTTTCAATTTCCCCCAGCCCTACCCGGGCATGGTTCTGATTCCCCACGGGTCTTTTGAGATGGGGTCGAATGCGGCATCCGGGCCACCTTACTTTGGGGGATCTGGCAATAGACCCGTTCATACCGTTACCATTTCCCGCGACTTTTGGATGGGACAGCATGAAGTCACCCAGGCCGAGTATCAGGCCTTGATGGGCTGGAACCCTTCGCATTTCCAAGGTCTTTCACTCCCTGTAGAAAACTTGAACTGGGATCAAGCACGAGCCTATTGCACGGCATTGACCGCACAGGAAGCGGCACTCGGGAATATCCCTGCAGGGTTGGAGTACCGATTGCCCACGGAGGCCGAATGGGAGTACGCTTGCCGCGCAGGAACCACAACGGAGTACAACGTCGGGATTAGCCTGCTTTGCACCGATGCTCAAATTCAGTTCTCGCACCATGGCGGTGGGTCATGTGGAGCGACCACGACCATCCCCGTCGGAAGCTTTCCGCCCAACAGTTTCGGCTTGTACGACATGCATGGCAACGTGTCGGAGTGGTGCCTGGATTCATACGAGGCCTATAGCCCGAACCCGGTGACGGACCCGTTTGTGACCGGCGCCTTTTCCAAGATATTCCGCGGCGGCAATTGGGCGCTCGAATCCAATGCAAGCCGATCTGCGACACGCGGTACGGTCGGACCCAGCGGAAGGTTCAATTCACTCGGATTCCGGGTGGTTCTTGGAAACACCCTAGTGCCGCAATAGCTTCATACGGCAGCTACTTGGCTCAGAGGTCGGGTCCAGGATACTCGAGCAGGCCTCGCCATTGGAATGGAGCACCGAGACCGAACAACTTCCATCGTTTGTCGCGCGCTCGCCCGAAAGAGCGAAAGCACGACCGCTAGGCTATAGCCATGTCGATGGAAGTTGTCCGGCCTTGGTACCCTCATTGAGAAGTCGTTTGCACTCGCCCGGCGTAGAGCAGCGAAGCAATACGAGCACTTTCTAGCTTACGCTGAATACCAGGACCGAGCACAAATTGTGAACTGGACAGCTCTCCAGCCCTTCGCCTGCCGCAACCGGGGACCGACAAAACTGACAGAAACCGTGCGGCACTTACCTGCCGCCGATGGGCGGCAGGGGGTCTGACGCTGTATCAGAGGCGGGCCCGGACGGATTTGGCCCGGCCGTTTTCGGGGTCGAGTTCGAGCGCGTGGTTGGACATCTCGGCGGCACCGAAGTCGTCGCCAAGTTCTATCAAGAGCTCGGCATGTTCCACCAAGCCTGGCACGGTGCGGTGCTTGCGCTTGATCTTCCAATAGATTTCAGAGGCTTTTTCCGATTGGCCTGCCTTGGCCAACGCGCGGGCCTCTTCGAGCAGGTCGGGTCGATCGGAAGTGGAATTTTCAGACGGGGACGTGGCGCCGAAAAGGCGCGAAAACCATGCAAAGGACATGTGGGGTCTACCTTGGGGTAGGTGCGGGCCCAATGGGCTCGCAAAGTTGAGGGGTGGTTTGAGGGGAGGGCCGCAGATCTTCCACAGCCCTCGAGCGTTCCCGCGAACGATCACGGGACAGACCTCCTCCGAACAGATCCGAAGAGGTCGACTCGGGGCCGGGCGGCCTGCGCCCTTGGGGCGCAAACGACGCGCGATCATCACCCTCGCATCAGGTCCCAGCGCCGTTGGCGTTCGCGCTCCCGTTCGCCCGCAGGTAGGCCAACGCCGCCGGCCGTTCCCCGGGCGCAAACGCGCCGCAATCCCGCGGCTTGAGTACCCGCACCACCGCTCGCGGCCGGGGCATGCCCTCCGATCTTTTTCCCGCCGAGCCCGGCCCATCGCCGGACTCCTCCGAGCCAACGAGCGAAACCGGCGCGGTCTCGCACAAAGCAGCGAGCACCTTCCACTCGGAGTCCCCGTCCGACCCAGCCTGGCCTTGTGGGCCTGCGGTCCTCACCAGCTCCTGCTGCACGCCATGCACCCGAGACGCCCCCCCATCGGGAGCCAATATCGCACCAAGGACGGCGAGAATGCCCAATAGGGCTCTCAGGACAGCGAGCTTCATCGCACCAGAAATAGCACCCCCTTCCCCCCCGCGCAAGGACCGCGACCTAGGTACCTCAAAATTCGTAAGTGCGATCTCGGTTTCTGACACATGTTCCGGCCCAACCGACTGGGTACTGGATATACCGGGTCCCCTCTCAACGGGCTTCCTTCGAGTCTTTGAAACTTGGTTCCATTAGCCTTCGGTAGTACTGTCGCTTGGAAAGGCAGGCAAGTACAGAGACCGAACAACTTCCATCGTTTGTCGCGAGGGCCCCCCACGACTGGAGCAGGATCTGCCGAATCCGGATTGGCGTTGTGTGTTGTCCATCTAGGTATGCTCGGGATGCAGAAGCATCCCGAGGGACAAACATTCACCGGCCGCAGCACTTCTTGTATTTCTGACCGCTGCCACAGGGGCAGGGTTCGTTGCGCCCGATTTTTTGGAGCTGGGGTTGGCTGGGCGAGGAACGGGACATTTGGTCGCGGCGCCAGCGGGTCCAGTAGTCATGAATTTTCGCGACCAGCGCTGGCAGGGTCTTGGAATAGCGACTTCGGTGGGCCGAGTCGTCTTCGATGATGTTGCCCTGATCATCGGTTTCTCCTTCCAGCTCGAACATCCCTGAAAGAACGCCGAAGGGAAGAAGATGATTCAGAGCGGCCTCGTCGTTGCCCCATGTTCCATCCAATCGACTGGCCTCCAAGTATCCGTGGCACCAATCCCCTAGCTGCTCTTCGTCGAGGGATGCGGCGGGCAGCTTGTGGGCCTTGTCGTTCAGCGATTGGTTGACCTGGTTGTAGAGGCGCATGATCAGGCCATTGATTTCCTGGGCCTCCTCCATGGAATCATAGATGACCTCCCCCAGCATGACCGGCAGCCATTGGCTGGGCATGAGTGTGCTCGGCGCGGAACAGACCCCCGTCAGGAGTCCCAAGGCACCATGGAAATCCATGGCGTCCGGGCAGGAATGTATGAAAGATTTGAGCCTGACTTGCTCCTCCTCGGACAGGCCTTGCTCGACTTCACTTTTCTTCATGGCTTGGAAAGACGGTGCTTCCACGGTGGAATCGCAGATGCGCTCAACTGGAATTGTATGGCAACAATAGGAATTCTACGGCCGCCAGGGCAGGACAACTTCCATCCATGGCAAAGTCCGCACCTCTTCCAAATACTGCGCCCCACAATCACGGGTGGCGACCACCGCCCGGACTCACCACATGCTCAAGGGCCACCGTTTCACCCACAACCGATCGCCCTCCACCCACCAGAAGCACCCAATACCGCCCAGCACTCGCTTACGCGCCTGCTGTGAAGAGCACCCCCACATGCAATTCCGCGTCAAGAACGCTAGTCTTCGATCATGAAAGCACCCCTCTTTGCACTACTGGCGGCCCTTCTGCTCTTAACCCCCAACGCCCTGGCGGCGCAAGGCGAGACGGGCCTCTTCGATCTGAAATTCGATTCCGAGCTGTTCTCCGACGAGGCGGATCAAGCATTCAGCGGTGACGTATTCATAGCTTTCAGTGAACAAGGAGAACCCCGCAAGGCCATGCACGCGTGGTTCAACGTGCCGCCCGTAATGCGCTTCCAAGTGGAAGGAGTCGTGCGCGGCCAAGTCGTGCGCTTGGGTTTGCCGAAGGCCACCGCCTGGCGCCCGGATGATTTGGCCCAGCAGGCCGCAAAAAAATGGCGGGTGCAGGCCATCGTGCGCCGCAGCCCCTTCGGTCGCCAGGCAGGCCTTTCCAATGGAGATGTCTTCAGCCACGAGGCCGAGGTCCAATACCTGGCCGGATCCGACGGAGTGCTCGAGCTAGTCCTGGACCAACAAGCCAAAGAAAAAGAATTCGAAGAGACCGAGCGTATCCGACTCTTCGAATTCGAAAGCCCCGCCCTAAGCGCTTTCCATGGGACCCCCTTCACCATGAAAGCAGGTGTACAGCTACCCGAAAACTACGACCCCAAAAAGAAGTACCCGGTCCTGTATTCCGTAACCGGATTTGGCGGCACACACCATGAGATCAAAGGCTTCTTGGAAGGCCAGATGCGACCCGACAGCCCCTTGCAACAATGCATCCTGGTCGTACCCGACGCCAACACACGCTTCGGCCACACGGTTTTCTGCGACTCCGCCACCAACGGCCCCTGGGGCCAAGCCCTAGTCCACGAGCTCATCCCCGCCCTGGAAAAAAAGTACGGCGGCGCAGGTCCCCAAAAACGCTTTGTCACCGGCGGAAGCTCCGGCGGCTGGTCGTCCCTATGGCTGCAAGTCACCTACCCCAACCAATTCAACGGCTGCTGGAGCCACGTGCCCGACCCCATCGACTTCCACGACTTCCAACAAATCAACCTGTACGACCCCGTAGACGAAAACACTCCGCGCAACATGTACAT
>JARGOW010000151.1:0-5067 GCA_029212955.1 Planctomycetota bacterium
GAATCCCGAATGCTCGTGGACCGCTTCGCCCGGAGGGAACGAGTTGGAAGCACGCGAAATCCAATCGCGTGGCGGCACGCTCCAAGTAAGGCGCGATGATTCTCTTTTGAGCCAGGAGCGTAATGGACTCCAACCAGCCGATCGGTGGAGCATGGGCGCGATTCGCTACTCCGCGTAGGAAAAAGGAACCCACGTTCCCAGACTCAATGCTCGGGCCAAGAATCCGTTCAGATTCCCCACCTGCAAAAACATCCAAAAATGGCACGGTTCGCGGAATTCATGGGTCAAAAAAAACAGCCGCGCGCGTTTCACAACGCGCGCGGCCATTTCCTTCTCCACAATCCCGCGAACCTGTCCAAAGCCTCACATGCAAGAAGCGAATTCACGGGCTTGCTTAACCACACTTATCGCGCGGTTGCTTTGCATCCTGAAGTGCTGCTCCGATGGTTCGTTTCGCTACGTGCCGGAGTCGGCTTAACCAACCCCACACACATTTTCGATCCTAGCCGTACTCATTTAGCAGGCCATCTCGAGGCTTTCACACGGGGCGACCATCGCCGCAAATTACAGCATTCACGGCCCCCAGCCAGCGCACCGGACTCTCAGAGAAAACCAAAGCTTCCGCTTCCTACCAACCCTAGAACTCACGTTAACGGTAGCTTTGACCGCCGCGAGCGGCCTCGCGTGCGCTTCGAATAACGATAGTTAAGGAGGTAGCCCGACCGCGCGAGAGACACACGATCGGGCTTCCTGGCAATCCTATCACCAGCGAGCGATGGCTCCCACTTGCGTGGGGCCTCAGTCCACCGCCCTCCGGTACATACTTCTTCGACCTGGGACGCTTTCGGCTGAAGTGAGGAATTGATGAGAATCGTGCAACGGCACAAACCGGCTTGCTCTCAGTTCGAGATTCGCTTCTCAATCGCGCTTCATGCGCAATTCCATCTCCCGCATGTCGCCACCATTCATGCGCATGGCGATGTACACCAAGAGGTGATCCCCCTCCCGGTGCAACGTCAGGCCGCCAAACCAGGCGGTTGTTCCGGATGTCTCGATCAGGTGGAAGTCCGTGGTTTCGCCGGGTTCCTCCCACGGCTTCAAATCCACGGAAAAGTGCACCAAGCGCAAGGCCACCCGATCGCCCAATTGCTTCATGGTCATCAGTTCATAAAAGTCCGCCTGACCCGAATCGTTGATCAGGCGAAATGTGCCCACCATCTCACCCGCTAGCGGGGCCGACCACATTTCTTCGCACTGCCCGCCCAGACCTTCCCCCACCCAACGACCCGCCAACCAGCCCAATTCGGCAACCTGGATCGGCCGCTTAGGGTCCGCCTTGCGGTGGACGTGTTCGGTCAATCCATCCTCGATGATGGGTACGCCCACGGGCTCGGCACCCTCGCCCTGGGTGACTTGGCAAGCCGCGACAAGGAACAAGAAGGGTATGAGAAGTAAGGATCCTGTGATGCGCATTTGAATTTGGGGCCGTAGAAGCGGGAGACGGGGCCAGTATACCGTGGCCCAGCGGTGCTGTGCGCCCAATGCCTGACAGTCTCCCACGACCTTGTTACATTGCTCCTGCCCATTCCCCCACTCCCATGAAACTTCAAACGCTCTCATTTTTTCTGGCCCTGGTCGGGCTCACTGCCCTGGGCAGCACCGCCACCCAGGACGTCAAACCGCCCAGCAAAAAGCAGCTCAAAACTTGGACCAAGGAATACCTGGCCCTCGGATCCCGGGCCATGGGTGAGGACCGGGCCAAGCAATTGGAAATCCTGAAGGCCATTCAAACCAGCCTGGCCATTTCCGAAAAGGGTGAGAAGACCTGGCGCAAGAACCTGCTCAAGGCTTGGAACAAACAGGATGAGTTGCCCTTTGAAAAGGGCGACGGCCACTACTGGGAAGAGGAGCGTCGCGGCCGGTACATCGTGGGCGGAAAAACGAAGAAGCCCGAGGGCTTGCTCATCGCCATGCACGGCGGTGGGGTCGGATCCGCGGATGCCAGCGGTGCCGCCACCATGTATGCACCGGCGGCCTCGGCCAACAAGTGGGTCATGATCGCCCCCCAAGCCCTCGAAGCCACCGAGTGCGGCTGGACCGACTCGGGAACCGAGGAATGGATTTGGGACCTGGTCGAGCAGGCCCGGCGTACGTACAAGGTCGACGCCGACAATGTGGTTCTGTGCGGTCACTCCATGGGCGGCTATGGCTCCTGGACCCTGGGGGCCCACCACGCGGACCGTGTGGCAGCCCTTGCACCCGCCGCCGGTGCTCCCACCCCCATCATGCAACTGGGCACCGAGAAGATCATCGACATCGACTGGGGTATCGTTCCCAGCCTGCGCAACGTGCCCATGGTCGTCTTCCAAAGCATCGACGACCCACGGGTTCCCCCGGGGCCCAACCAATTCGCCGCCGGGGAGGTCGCCAAGGCCAAGGAGAAGTGGGGCGGCTACGAGGACTTCGAATATTGGGAGCTGGACGGCTTGGCCCACGGCCCGCCCCCGGGTGGACCCAAAGCCCACTTCGAACGCCTCAAGAGTTTGAAGCGCCAACCCGTGCAAGACGTGGTCATTTGGCAACCCGTGCTCGACTGGAAGCGCCAATTCTACTGGCTGTTCTGGGAACAACCCGCAGAAGGCGCCATCGTGGAAGGCCGCATCGACCGCGCCAACAACAAGATCACCGTGGACGTGAAGTTCCACAAACAATCCGAACAGGGCCGGGGCCTAGCCGTCCTGCTCGACGACACCCTTGTCGACATGTCCAAAGAAGTCGTGGTGGAGTTCAACGGCGAGCAAATCTTCCGCGGCATGCCCGAACGCCGCATCGAGGTGCTCTTCGACACAGCCACCAGCGGAGACCCGGGCCGCATGTACTCCTACAAAATCCCCCTTCAAAAGGAATAGCCAGCGCGCGCAACCGAGCAATCCCGCCGTGCCGGTCCCCCCCACCGGCAATCGACCCTGCAGTAGAGCTCACTTCCCCCCTTCAGTTCCCTGCTCCCATGGATCGGCCACGCGCAGGTATTGCGGGCCGCGTCCCGGGCCAATGGGACCTCCCCCTGGAATCACCGACCCGCGTCCACGTGGCGATCTGACCACCCGCTGCCTTTGCGACATTCGATGGCCACACTTCCCATTTGCATCCCACGCGCAAGCCAGTAGCCCGCCAACCGTCGCCACCGACCTACCAGTGCTTTAGAACAACGGTCTGCTTTTGCCTGATCGGCTGTTCCGTGACCGTGAGGATGCTGCCAGGCAACGGCTCCCAGAAAAACTGGGCCTTAGTGTCCCGCTTGAGGAGTTCGTAACGGCCTGGGGCCAGATGGGTAAACACAATGTCCTCCCCTTCAGACTTTCCGCTTCGACCTGTGCGGTAGGTGAAGCCCGGGCTGAGCCGGGTCAGTGAGAAATTCGCGGCTTCCGCTTCATGGACTGGCAGGGCATCCCCATCCTCGTCGACGAAACTCAACTGCAAGGTTGGGCTCACGAAGTTCAACATCAACGGTTCCGGTTTCCCCTCGCCCAAGGAAAAATCCATGGACCCCACGTACCAGCGGTCGCGACTGCCCTTCTCCAGCTGTGCCCAAAGCCGAGCGGTGAACCGACTGGACTCGGGCAGGGGCACTTCGAAGCGCCCATCCCCTTCCAACTTTATGTGGGTGCTCTCTAGGCCAGATTCAGGCGACTCTAACTTCAGGAACCCCGTAATCACGGGTGCCCCATGAATGCATGCTTGTCCTTTTAGAATGCGGTACGGCTGCACGGGCTGTATCTCCAATTCTGTCGCGGAGCCAACCGGTACTTCAACCCGAATGGGAGGTAGCACATAGGAAAGGTCTTGCCTGGTATGGGCATCGATGAACTTCAACTCGTATTGTCCGACCCGGACGTCCGGGACTTCAAAACGGTCCGCTTCGACCGTTGCCTTAGAGCCGGGACTGTACACCCGCGCGCTGGGGTTTGACCCTTTGCGCCGTTTCCAATCGACCTCTATGAGCACATTGAGCGGGGCCCCCGCCCAATCGAACCTTCCGTTCAGAGTGCCGCGCTCATAGGACGACCAAGCCAACCTCTTCTGCTCGCCAGGTTCGACCTCCACAATCAGGGGGTCCAAGAACAGATTCTTGCGAGTTGAGGCGTTCGCTGCGAAGCTGCTTTGGGCCGCCTTGAATTTGTACGCGCCGCTTTCAAGGCCACCCAAACGAATCGTCCCTCGCTCGGAAGTCATTGCAGTCCGCGCCACTGGCAGTGGCAGCGAATAGCCCCCGGAAACCCGCTCCATGGGCCCGGTGACTTCAACCTCGAATGCGCCATGGGGAGTTCCATCAAAGTCCTCGGCTCGGAGCGAAATGGAAGAGCTCAAGTCGAGGGTCACGACTAGGGATTCCTCTGCAGGAAAGTCCACAGCCTTCAGACCTCGCTCGGCATACCCATCTGCAACCACCGAAATGTTGTATTCGCCAGGCGGATACCCACCAATCTCGAACGTGCCGCCGGCCCCATGGAACTGAAAAGCGGAGAGTGGTGCAAACGGGGGTCCCAGGATCACTCCATCGTCCTGATCGGTCGTCATTTGACTCGACAACGATCCCATCCTGCGGATCCGCTCCACCTCATCCCAATCCTTCGCACGATCCTTGGTGTACCACTCCGTGTACTCCAACTCCGCTTCGTAGCCTCTGGCGATCACTCGGATTTGAAAGGCTTCGATGGGCTCGCCTTTCGAATTGAGCACGCGACCCCGCAGAACTTTCGACTCGGGTGCAAATACCAAAACCTGTTCAAAACCATCTGCAGGTACCGCTGGATACATTTGCCGCGTGGTTCCGAATTCGAATTGTGAGTCATGCAATCCAACCGTTACCTCCAAAGGAACGGTCAGCAATCGCTCATGGGTACGGATATAGAAACGCCCCTGGGCATCCGAAGTCGTTTCCCGATGAGCCTTCTGCCTAGCCTCCTGCTCGCGGTTGGAGCTCACCGCGTAATACATGTCAGCCAAGGTGAATGTATCCGTCCAATGGGGCCTTGCAGGATTCCAACCACACAGCCCCCGAATACG
>JARGOW010000151.1:5077-7974 GCA_029212955.1 Planctomycetota bacterium
CAACTTTCCCACGCACCACCGCGCCAGGATCCAAAACCACCGGATTCAGCACATGCAACTCACCCGGTTGCAGGGGAGGCAGATCGTGTTTCCAATGCCAGTCCTCGGCAGTAACGAACCGCAGGTGATGCTCAACCCCGGGGACAATGGCGAAGTCATACTTTCCCCGCGCGAAGCCCTCGGGGTCTGATGTCTCCCAATCACCAACACTCAGCTCTTGAACGGGAGACAGTTCGTGCTCTCCGGCCAACAAGGCTGGCCACCCGCGCCACTCCACTGGGAATGCTCCCCCCTCGCCTTGCTCAAAGAGCTTACGGAATGTCAATCTCACCCGCGCAGGCTCCTGAAACACCACCGTCTGAGCATTCCCCTCCTCTTGGCTCTTCCCAAACTCAACCGCCACCGCAGCAACCAGCCCTCCCGGACTCACGCCATGGAAATTCGCAGTCCGAACTGTATTGCCCGCACCATCGGTCAACCCACTGGCCCAACGCCCATCGAGCCACACCGTCGCATTCCCCTGCCCATCGGAAACCCCTGGGATGGACCAACGCCTCTGATACCCCCGTTGAGGAGGGTAAGCGAAGCGCACTCCTTCCACGGGGGTTCCATCGCTGCGAACGGAGCGCAGGCGAACTTGCGTCTTGAGCCCGGATTTTAGGACCACGGGGTGTGGTTCCTTCCCACTCCACCAACTTCCCCCCAATCCCACTTCATACTCCCCATCGATTGCGAAAGAAACGTGGGGCGTCCCTTCGGGCACAAAGAGCTCGAACCGACCGGCCTCGTCCGGGTAGAGCGAAACTGGATCCCAAGACCCGGTGGGGCCGCTAGCAATCACTCGGAAGGTCAAGTCTAGGGGTGCATGGATGGCGCGCTCCACTCGCCCTTCGATGCGGACCGTCCCCCCATTCACCGCCACCCGCCCCGTGCCTGCGGACTCCACGGGCCTACCTGCTACCCCATCCTGCGCCCACGTGGAAGGCGCCAGCATGAGCGCTATCAGCAACGGCCCCGCCAACCACCAAGCCCCAACCTCCAGGGGACCGGCTACAGAGCGATATATGGAAGTCAACATGGTGTCGTCGGTTTCAAACGGTTGCGGCCCTTAAGCGGAAGTCGGCCCACGAATGCATTCTAGGAGCCATAGACGACCTGGTCACTCTTTTCCGTTCCCTGTGCTCCTGGACACCCGCGCTCTCGCTTCCTTGTCTGAATAGTAGATACTTTCGGGATACAACGCTGCCTGGGATCGGTAGTACCCTGGACTGCCCATGATTTACCGATTTTGTTGGATGGCCCTGTTTTTGCTTGGCCTGGTTAGCGGTGCGAACGCTTTGCCCCAGGCCACGGTCCGGACGTTGGATGTGCTGGTTTTGGACGGGGTCACGGGCTTGCCGGTTGCCGACGCGCCTTTGTTTTGGCTCAGCGTGGCGGAGCACGTTGAGAAGCGGGCGAGCCTTGAGCCCGGGTGGAAATGGCGGCCGGAGGATGCGGCCGTGGAGAAAGGACGCAGCGTGAAACTGGACGGGCAGGGTCGTGCTCGGCTGCAAGTGCCAGAGGGCGGGTGGCTTTTGTCCGTGCGCTGGAAGGGTCTGTATGGATTCGCTGAGGTAGAAAGCGAGTTGGAAGCATTCACCCTACGTTTGTATCCGGAGAGGAATATAGCGGTGCGTGTGTTGGACCCTGATGGCGTTCCGGTGCCAGACATCTACGCCAAGATCGTGGCGGGCGATCCGGAAGCAAAACGAAAAAAGACCCACGCCAGGATGCTGTTGGATGCACAGGGGCGCGCGGTCTTCGGGGACATGCGGCACCGCACGCTGGGCCAGGAGGCGGCCTCTCCCGAAGCCTTCGCCACCCAGGACCTTCGCTTGGTCCTCGAAGTCCGCGGTCCAGGGACCGTGGCCTTCCCCATTCCCTCCCAAGCCTGGCAATCGGGGGAATTCACGGCCCATGCGCCGGCGCTCGGATACGTGATGGCCCTTCAGGCCCTCGATGAAAAAGGTGATGCCAAGGACCAGAGAATCTACCTCTGGGAGGTCCAACCGGCCGCCCCCGATTCACGCCCTTCGAGTCTCGCCAGCCTGGCCCGCGTGAACGGTTTCCACCGGGCCGCCGTACGACTCGGCCATGAGTTTCATGTGTCCGCAATCGGAGGAGATTGCGTTTCCGCGATTCGCCAGAGGTTTCTGGGTCCCACCAAGCCCCGGCAGACCGTCACCATCGGGCCATTCGGGCCCACGGATCACATCCGTGTGGCCTTGCGGATCAAACTCCCTCCGGATCGCTCATCCCATCCCAGGAGTCGCCTGTGGATTGGCATGCAGCGAATGACGGACCGGGGGCCCATGGGCCGGGTACTGCTGAATACCAAAGGGCTCGGGTCGGAACCCTCGATCGATCTATGGATTCCTGAGGAGTGTGCGCAATATCAAAGCCAAGCGCTCAAGGTCACCTATTCCCCGGCTGGGTTACCCGAGCGCACGGCGATCCTTCCAGGGGGTTTTGGGGCCAATCGCGTGCTCTTGGCAGATCTCACCGAGCCCGCCGGGAGTCCACAGGCTTCGCGCTTGCGGCCCGAACCCCAACCTTGGATGCAGCGTCGGATCGAACTGCACTTCACCCAACCCGATGGTTCCGACCTGGCGAACAGAAACATGGTGGCCCAATGGGTTTCACTTTGCAGTGAACCCGGCAAACGTCCGCAAACCTTCTCGGCAAACCTAGGACGCACCGACCGATGGGGTCACTCGGTCGTTCGCAAGCCCCAACGTGGCGAAGGCCCCTGGCAACTGCGGGTGCATACCCATGGGAACCAATTCCCGGTCTTGTTTGCCCAGGTGAACGCGGACCCCCATGCCGAGCATCTACAAACCATCATCACAAGCCCGCTG
>JARGOW010000152.1:0-3658 GCA_029212955.1 Planctomycetota bacterium
CCAAGCGGGTGGTCACCCAAGGCCCTTCGACTGAGTCTGGCGATCCCAAGGAGCTGGATTTCCAGTGGCAACAATGCGGCTTGCTTGAGTTCCAGGGCAAGGCGGCTCCCGCGCGAAGCTGGGGCGGCCCCGGCGCGGAGCCCGTGCTCACGTTTCCCACGGTGTCGGCCGAGATTCGCCGGGAGGGCGAATCCAAGAGTCGTCCCGTGCGCTCTACGGAAAGACCCCTAAAGTGGCTCGAGCCCGGCGGGTATGAGGTGGTTCTGACCTGCCCCGGGCGTGTGACACTGACCCGAACCATTCAAATCGAGCCCGGCAAGGTGACCGGGTTGGATTATGAGTTGCCCCTTTTGCCAGGGACTCGCAATGTGCACATCGAGGTGCACACTGGACCGGGTCCGTTGCCTTGGTTGCGAACCGGGGAGGATGAATTCTGGACGATCGCACTGATCGCGTATATGAGTGGCTCTCCCAGCCAAGCTTGGGTAGCTGACTTTTCAAGCAGCATTGGGTGTGGTGTGGGCCGAGAGGACTTCCAATCTTTGGTTTGGGAGAAGCGTGGCTGGGATAACGTGGCAATAGCCACTTTCTATGATGTCCCCCCTGGCGACGTGGAGTACATCATTTCCAGCCACCCGGATGCATTTCACCTGGGTGAAAGTCAATTGCCCAATGGCGATCTCTCCGTGGTGATGACCATGCTCGGAAACCTGAAGGGGCCGGGTTGGGGCTTCCAGGAGAGTGATGAGAATGGTGCCGTTAGGCTGCCCGCATTGCCGTTTGATTCCAGGGTTGTGTATGCCATGACGGATGATCACGAATCGGTCATGTTGTACGAGTTCGAGGGGCGGTCGCTTCGTGTACCCAATCGATTGGCCGGGCCGCCCGCCCGTTGGGCGTACTGCGCCTCCGGCCGTGTCCCGGTGATCGGTACGGCCTCGGACTTCTTGCCCAATGGCAAGGGGTGGAATATGGCGAATGTGGAATTCAAGAAGGGCTATCGATCGGAGATTCTAGTGGTCGACGCGGCCGGCAAGCCCAAGGCCGGTGCCTCCATCCTTGCGGACGGGGTGGAAGTGGGCAGTACCAACTCCAAGGGAATCGGGCTCGTGGAGCTAGCGGCGGCCCCCAGGTTGCTTGAGGTTCAAAGCGGGGACCTCTTCTGGACAGCGCGTTTGTCATCCCTGTCCCTCTCTCCTTTCACGACCCCCTGGTTCCGGGTTCAGCTCGGATCCCCAACCAAGGAAGAAGGTGTAACGACCCCTAAGGATTCCTGAACACAAGTCGCATCGAAATTCGGGTAGGGGTGGACTCCCATCATCCCTTCCGGGATTCCAACCATCGGTCCCCGCCCAGTATTGTGAGGCACTCTTCCTTTCACCTAGAGATCAAACACCCATGTACCGCACCCTTGCGACCTTGATTTTGTTGATGCTGGCATCTCCGGTCCTGCTGGCGAATCCTCCCATGGCTTGGAGCGCATCCGCGTTTTCTGCCCAAGGCATCACGGATCAGGAAATCAACGACTCGGATAAAGAGATCGGAACCGGCCCCCTTTCCATCACGTGGACCGGGTTTCCCGAGGGCAAGTCCATGGAGGTGAAGCTATTTCACCCCGACACAGCCTTGGCCAAGTATGCTGTGGAGGACTTGGGCAATGGTCGGCGCCAGAGGGTCGGTAGCCTTAGGACTTTTGTCCTGTATCAGAGCTACAAGACGGTGGGGCTCCTGGAGTTGGATCCAACTCGGTTTGAGTTGCGGGACCTGAAAGGTGAATGGTTGGCCACGTGCGTGGCAAACAATGCATTGGAGCGAAAGTCTGAGGATCCCCTTGAACTGGATTTTCATTGGGAGAAATGCGGAGCCCTCGATTTTGCGGGGACCTTGTCTCCACTTCGTACGGGGGAGGAAACCGTGCGTCGGACTCCACAGGCTCGCGCATGGATTCAGCCCGCGGGCAAGAGCAAGCACCGGTTTAGCTATTACGCGGGCAGACCCATCCAATGGCTCAAGCCAGGGCAATATGAGGTCAAGCTATTCGCCAGGAGTTATGCTGACCAAACCAGAACCGTAACGATTGTTGGTGGGGAAACGACTCGGGTCGAATATCACCTGAACAAACTGCCGGGTCTTCGTGATGTGAACATCGAAGTGCATGCGGGCCCTGGCGGACTCCCCTGGATGCAAGATGGGAAGAGGCTTCACTGGGGGATCAGCGTCGATGCATCCGTCTCTGGTGAGCATGGGGGCTATTGGAGCGCTGACTTTGAGTCAGTGCTCGCGTGTGGGGCTGGACGTGAGCATCTCGAGCCCATTTATTGGGAGGATCAAGGAGGGCAGTGGATTGGGCGCTCCACGCTATATGGTATTCCTCCGGGTGAATTGGAAGTCAGCGCAAGCTGCACCGGTGCGGGGTTTCACAAGGCCGTGACCCTTCAACCGGATGGGAACACCTTGGTGAGCATTACCTTGTACAGGAATTTGCCTGGTCCGGGCTGGGGATTTCGGGTGCCATCGGATTCTGGTAATCGAAGGCCGCGTTTCCCTCGACTTGATTCCCGAGAGGTCTTCGTATTGTCCGCGGATGGGCAATGGACGCCTCTTCATCGGTTTTCAGGCTCGGAACTATTGGTTCCTGATCGGTTTGAGCAAACCCCCGAGCGTTGGGCATATTGCGCTCCGGGGCACAAACCCGTGTTTGGAACCGACGGGGATTTTCTTCCTTCCGAAGGGGGGTGGAGGGTGGCCGCGTTGAAACCCGAACCGGGCATTCAAATCGAGTATCAGGTTGTGGATTCGGTCGGCAAACCAGTGCCCAATGCGGTTTGCTATGGAGATGGGAAAGAGATTGGCCGTAGCGATGAAATGGGTGTGGCCAGGGTAGATTTAGACAGTGTGCCTAGGAGAGTTTGGGTGCAGGTGGGGGATCTGATTTGGAATGACAGCGCCGGGTGCCTCTTTCCAAGAGTTCCCCGGCAGCAGGCCCATTTGAGGCCCATGTCAGCCGCGGATAGGAAACGGATCAATGACCTAGTCCAGTGACCGGGTGGTGCCGGTGTGCACATTCCCCATGGCCGTGATTGAGCCAGGCACTTACGCGAGGCATAGCGAAGAATGAGCATTGGTCCCCGTTAGAGTTCGACAGGGTGAAAAAGTAGCGCGGCCCCGAGCTGCGCGGATCGCAAAGCTCGGGGCCGTCGTTTTGGATCGCAGATCGGAGACTGTGCCTACTTCTCCAACCCCTGCAGTACCTCGCGGATTCTCTGGCTGTCGGATTTCGATAGGCAGGCGATCATGGCTTGGGTTTGGCCTCGGGTTTCTATGGAGACGCGGTCCCAGAAGATGCCGTTGCGTTGGGAGAAGCCTGCGACTTTCTCCCACAGGATCTCTTCGTCGTTGGAGGTGAGGCCGAAGGTGCTGTAGGTGCGGATCACGATCTTGTCCGTGCTGAAAGTGGCGCGCTGGGGGAAGATGGCGCCACGGATGAGGAGCGAGGCGATCCGGCTGGCCACGACCTCGAATTCGTTCAACTGGGGCTTGGCCGCCTTGCTGACACGGTTGCCGCACCAGCGGCATTTGCGGGCGCCTTCGGGGCTCATGGCGAAGCATTCCTCGCAACGTACCCCTTCGATGCGCTCGTTGCAGCTGGAGCACACCT
>JARGOW010000152.1:3739-7936 GCA_029212955.1 Planctomycetota bacterium
GGGGGGCTGAAACTTGGGTTCGGCGGGGGGCCCTGGTCAGGATAGGTTTCTGCGGGAGGGGTCTCCAGCTCAATCCCGGGCGGGCGGTACGACCCATCGCAGGGCCCGGATACGAAGCGAGCCCGAAGATATTCGGGCCCGCTTGCCTGTGGGAGGGATTTTAGCCTGGCCGCCCAACTGGGAAGAGCGAGTCGGTCAAGGCCTCGATCAATTGAATGCGATCGAAACGCCGTTGGTGGTGTTCGAGGTGTTGGCTCCGCCGGCCTGGTCGCGGTGCCAGAACTGGAAGTGCCAAATGCTGGGGCCGATGAGGCCTCCTCCGGGCACCGGCATGTTGTCGGGGGTGATCTCTTGGTTGACCACGCCGTCCGCTCCGATCAGGGTAAAGCTGTCGTGCCAGCGATAGATGGCTCCACCCAGGCACAGGGTACCCATGCCGGATCCCAGGGGAGAGGCTGCGCCGGCCTGGCTGCCCACCAGGTAGTAACCAAACTGGCCCTCGGGCAATCGGGTCGAGGAGAGAACGATCAGTCCATCCTCCAGGTCGGCCACACCGTAGGCATTGAGTTGTCCCGTTTGCCCGGTCGAGTTCGGGTTGGCTGCCACACAGGCTCCCGGGCCGGCGATCTGGGGCAGTTCGTAGTGGGTGCGCATGCGCAAGTCGATGGACGAGTACGAACCATTGTCCTGGATCGTGGCCGCTGCGGTGTCTTGCCAGGTGGGAGCGCCCCCATTGGGATAGTAGTGGATGGGGCTGGCGGTCCCGTGCACGGCGTCTTCGCCGCAGCTATGGAATGCCGTGCAGTATTGAACCGGGCGCCACATGGGGTAAGAGCCAGGCCAAGCGGCGACGCCCGTCACGGTACGCACTTCGTTCGGGGCCAGGTTCACCGAATCGATGGAGATGGGGAACAGCCCGGAGGGGTCGCTGGTAGCCCAGCATGTGAAGCAGCCTCCACCCGTGGTCCAGCCCCCGGAAACCACACCCTGCAACACGTTGTTGCCAAGGAACACGGTCTGGGGGGAGTTGGTCAGATTGGTCACCGTCAAATCGTAATTCAGGTTCATGTCATAGTAGATATCACAGAACGAGGGCCAGTCGGAAAGGTGGGGGCGCAGGGCTTCGGGCCTCTGGAAACGCACACCCGGGGATGTGATGAATTCTTCGGTTTCGATTTCCCACTCGAGGCTTTGGGCGGTGGCAGGCACGGCGAGAGCAAATCCGATGGCTAGGCTGCGAAGATATGACATGGTTGGAGGAGGCTGGAAAAGGAATGAAAAGAGATTTTCAATATACCCTATGGGCCTGGAACTTGGGTACTTGGGCGTGGGCCTTCTCGAGGCGAGAGTGCGGGATCTTGGTCCCATGTGCCCCATTGGGGCAATCCAACTGAACGCAATGTCAATGGGGCCGGCGATAGTTTGGTCAGCTCTTCTTCGCTTCCTCGTCCGCCCGGGCTCTTCGGATTTTGATGTGTACAAAGACGAAGGCCGCCACATGAATTCCGATGGTCACCACCACAAGAACCATGGCGAGGGGACTGTCGAGCAGGAGTTCGAGCATGGGCCCATGGTAATAGGGCTTTGAAAGTCTGCGCAATGGGGCAGACGCTCCGGGTCCCCGGGGGCGCCCACCGGAACAGGGCGGCCCACGGATCCAGGGGTGGAGAGCCCGGGAACGCCCCTGGGTCGCGCCGGATGCCCGAACCTGAGCCTTGCCTGGAACTGCCACCGAGTTCCGTTGCATGCCCCGGCGTCGATCGCGTACACCTAGACCATGGAACCCACCCATTTGAGCTCCACGTCATTCCGGCGGCGAATGTACCGTGTGATTTTTGAGTCCGAGCCTGGACCGGGTCGCTGGTTCGATGTGGCCTTGATCATGGCCATCCTGGTCAGCGTGGCGGTTGTGATGTTGGACAGCGTGGCATCCTTTCGGCAGGAGCATGGTGATCTGCTGTGGACCCTGGAGTGGGTCCTTACAATCATCTTTACGGTGGAATACGGCTTGAGGTTGAGTTGCGTGGCCTCCCCACGGAAATACGCGGGCAGCTTCTTCGGCGTGATCGATCTGTTGGCGATCCTGCCCACCTTCATTGCGCTCGCCCTGCCCAGCGCCAAGTACCTGCTGGTGGTTCGGATCCTTCGAATCTTGCGGGTGTTCCGCGTGCTCAAGCTAGCCACCTACGTGCAGGAGTCCAACCAACTCTCCCGCGCCCTGTGGGCTTCCCGTCGCAAGATCGTGGTCTTTCTCTTTGCGGTTTTCACTATCGTGATCGTGCTCGGATCGCTGATGTACCTGATCGAGGGCGAAGACAACGGGTTCTCCAGCATCCCCCGCGGTGTGTACTGGGCTGTGGTGACATTGACCACCGTGGGATATGGAGACATCGCTCCCCAGACACCCCAAGGTCAGGCCGTGGCCACACTCGTCATGGTCATGGGCTACGGCATCATCGCCGTGCCCACGGGTATCGTGACCGCAGAGCTGACTTCAGGATCCAAGAGGACCGCCAAGATGTGCTCCACCTGCGGCTCGACTCGCTCGCCCCAGGCTTCCAAGTTCTGCTGCGACTGCGGAGCGGAAGTGGCCTAGAAGTCGTAGTTGTTGCGGAAGTTCCGGTACGAGCTCGACTTGACGGCGTCGAGCGCGCGATCCATGTCGCGGTTCCAGGTGTTGCGTTGGACTTGCCATCTTGCGAAGTCGTTGTTGGGGGCGGTGTAGGAGGAACTGCTGCCCCGGTAGCTGCCGTAGTGCTGCTGGTTTGTGCCGTGGCCCGCCGCTGCCTGGAACTGGGCTTGGCGTTGCTGAAGAGCTTTGCGCCGGTAGGAGTTTGGGGCCGCGGCCAGGGCTTCCACAATGTCACCTGAGGTGGTGGCGTCGCTGTCGATCACGTGCTGGAGCCAGCGGTCCAAGCTGATGGCTTGCAGGGCGCGTTTGATGCGGGCTTTGTCGCCCGAAGCGATGGCCATGCTTGCTTCGGCTTCGCGCAGTTCCGCCTGGCGAGACGCGCGCGCAATCGCTTGCTTGTAGCCCTGGGGCGAAAGGCCCATGTTTCGGCCGGACTCCATCTCAGCCCGTGTGGCGTCGCCGGCGAGGATGGCCTCCTCCCAGGAAGCGAATATACGGAGTTCCGTGGCGTCCGCCTGCTTGCCCAGGGCTGCCACCGCCCGGTTCTCAGCGTAGAACGCGTTCCGGTCGCTTTCGCTCAACTTGTAGATGACCGCATCGAAAAGCCGGCTACCGTCGTAGAACTCCTGGTGGCAGAGCCTTAGGTATTCCCGCTGAATCGCCCGATCTTTCATCATATGGGGAGCAACCTCCGATCCTGCCAGGTTGAATCGCTCGTCGATCCGATTGACCGAATAGGCCAGGGCTCTTTGATAGGCCTTCGCATGTTCCAGCAAGTTGCGGGCCTTCTCCTCGGCGGACATGCTGGAGCGGATCGATTCGATCCACTTGCGTCGGGATCCACTGATGAGTTCGCGCTGCACATCGGCGGGGTCGCGACCGTCGGCGCGGCGCTGCAAATCGCTGCGCGGATCCTGGGCTCCATTGTGGAAGGCCACATGGTTGATCCGGCTTTGACGCAGGTCGTTGAGTTGAATGACCGATTCGGAACCCGAGACCTTGAGGCTCTTGAGTTGGCCCGTTCCTGCGAGGGAGACGGACGCGCCATCCAGGACTTCAATGTCCCGTACTCCGCCGTCCATCAGGATGGCTCGACCGCCATCGCGGCCGCGGAAGGCCACGCCGTCCGCGAGCCCCGAACTGGTCATCAAGCCATTCGAGCCCACTTCGCCAACCCAGACGCCCTTGCCGGATTGGGGTCCCTGGTTGCAGTCGATCAGTCTTGCAGCGCCGTGTACCCGTACTAGGGAATACTCATCGTACTTTTTGTCGAGCATGATCGAGGCGGCGGTTCCGTAGAAGTGCTCACCCTTTTGGGGTTTCCGTCCGTTCTTGACGTCCAGTTCGATCCCATGCAGGTCGAGTCGACCCTCTTCCAGTACTTTGAAAATGTGGTCTTCGCGGTCGGTCCTGGAATGCAGGATGACCCCGGGTTCCTGGGCTTTGAGGATCAATTGTCCTGCAACCTCATAACCCTGGAGCTCGTACTCGCCGGGTTTCAATTCGATGTGGCGTTTGTCCTCCGCCAGTGCATTCATCAACTGGGCCTTGTTGGCCACCACCAC
>JARGOW010000153.1 GCA_029212955.1 Planctomycetota bacterium
AGTCGATTCACGCGACGCCAAGTAAAAAGGGCCCCGATCTCCGTTGGGAGACCGGGGCCCTGATCGATGAATCAGCGGGTGATTATTCGCAGAACTCAACCCATAGGGCGGACGACATTCCAATCCCGAAGGTGGAAGCGTTGTCGCGGAAAATAGCTTGATAGGCCGTGGCCGTTCCAACCATGGTGGGATCCACGTTGATCGGGAAGGAGTGCTCCCCGTTGCTGTCCAGCAGTACCTGCGCCACCCGGATGTAGGGCGTGATGAGCAGGTTGCCACCGAAGTGGGGCTGGCTCAGGGTTGCGGGGCCTGCGAAGCAAACCATCAACTCGTTCGGGATTCCACCACTCACGTGCAGCATCAGGTCGTTGGCCGTCACGGAGGGGGTTCCGGTGGCGGTCACGGTGGCATAGCCGCCCAGGGAGGTCAGTTTGCCGAGACCGAATTCGATAGGTTGCGGGCAGGGGCTGTTGGCGAAGTCGACTTGAACCGAACCCATTTCAACCGGGGCGCTCTTGCCGAACGTGGTCCACAGGTTGTAGGCATCGATGCCGGTGGTGTTGGTGGTGTTCTCGTCCCGCAGGAATTCGATGTATTCCTTGGAGGTCGTTTGGTGGAACAAGCGCACCGAAGCCTGGGTGGCTCCCGGGGGCATGGGGAAGGTCGTCTTATCCCAGTGCTGCTGCTCGCCGTAGGTGTAGGCCACAGGGGCGGCGCTACGGGAGGCGAAAGCGGCCGAGTCGAATCCGCGGGGCGGGATCCGGTTGTCGAGCAGGATGGTGTTGTTGAGGGAGAAGTGGAAGCTCGGACCCGCAGCGATACCAGTCAGGTTCGCCATGTAGTTGTCCAATCCCTGCACTTGCTCGTACACGGTGGTGGAGGCTCCGTCGAGCTCGGCCAGGGCCATGTCGTAGTGACCGTGCTCCTGGAGGATCGTGCCGCCAGCGTCCTTGAATTGAACTTCAATCCACATGCGACGGCCTTCGGCGTAACCGGTGGGAAGCTTGTGGCCGCCCAAGTTGGTGATTCGCACGTTGAGGTCGGTACCGGTCACGTAGGCTTCCAGATCCGCTGCCGCAGCCAGCATATCCCGGTTGCGTTGCTCCGCATCGGCGATGCGTTGGGGGGTCAAGCCGGTTTCGAAATCGGGCCAAACGGAGTCGATGGCGCGCAGCACCCAGGAGTTGGATCCTGCAAAGTAGTGCTTGGGCATGTCGGGGCGCTGAACACCGCCGAGTCCCGGAGAGCAGGCCGTGGCGTCGGTGGTGGGCATGTGGCAATCCTGGCAGGACTGGACAATGGGGTGGTCGCCACCGAAGCGTCCGCCCGAGTCGATGCTCGTGACTCCATACACACTCATTTCCCATTCGCTGAAGGTGCGCTCCAGGGCGAACATTTCATCCCGGGCACCGGTGGAGTGGGGCTGTCCGACGCTGGCAACGGGCACTTGGAAAGAGCCGTCCGGCTGCTTCTCAAACACCGGGTTGGAAACATCGTGGCAGGTTCCGCAGAGGGCAGAGTCCTTGTGGAATTCGGACTGGTCCCAGGAGTGGAGGAAGAAGTTGGGACCCAGATCGAAGGGGCCGCGGCGCAGGTCGTTCGGGTCGACGACGAAGGAACCGCCGTGGAAGTCTGCCCCGGGGGGGAAGGCGAGAGCTGCCAGAATGCCACCGTCGCTGACCGGGTTGTTGACGTCAGCGATGGGGTCCACCATGCGGTGGCAGAAGTGGCAGGTGACGCCGTCAAAGTCATCGAAGCCATTGTCCAAGCCGGAGCCGTCCGTGGGGACAGCACGGCCGGCAAGCCAGCCACCGGGGGCGTGGCAGCGCAGGCAAAGGTCGCCGGAATTGGTCGTGTCCTGCTCCGCGAGGGCCAGGGCAGCGTAGAAGATCGGGTCCCGGCCGGCTTGGGCCATCATGCTGGAAGCCCAAAGGCCGTGGGGCTCCACAGTCTCATCGTAACCACCGTGGCATTGACCACAGTTGAAGCTGGCTTGGAACGGCAGACCCCCGTAGTTGGCCTGGGTTCCCGGCATGTGGAAGTCCTGGGTGTTCGTTCCGAGGGGAAGCTGGGCCTGGGCCGAGTGCAGTGCGGTCGTGGCGCCCACGAGGAGCGTGCAGATGGCGACCATTCGGACCGGGGTCAGGTGCTTGGAGAGTTGGGTCATTGGATGAGCTAGTTGGAGAGGCAGCATGACTGGGCCCCAAACTCCAGCAAGAGGGTGGGGCGCGATTACGCGTAGCGAGAAAGTCTACCCGGAAATCATCCGTTTGGACGGCCCGGTTTCGCTGCAGGTTCCGTTGTCGGTGGAAGTGCCTCTTTCAGAGAAGATCTGCCACCCTGACGTTTGGGGCAGGTCTTAAGGGGCAGATGCGCTTGTCGAATGCGAGCGCCCGAAGACCCCACTGATGTGGCACGAGCGTGACCACGAAATTGTTTCCAAAGCCCATGAATAAAACCATGAAGAGGGCCCTTTCCTGGGCCGTAATTCTCCTAACCACCGGTGTGACGATGGCACATACGCGCTCCGATACGGAAGGGAACCCCGGGGTTCCTCCCGGGCAGACCAGTGACCGGACCCCGGGCAGGGCATCGATATCAAACATGTCCCGGAATGATTGGGTCCAAATTTTTGCCCGGCAGGATCGCCATCCGGCCCCCGGAATGGGCCTGGCGGTGCTGCCGTCCTTCCTTGGGGAGAGCCCACGGGAGTTGCTCCTGGAGGGAGGCCTGCCCGGGCAATGGGTGCGGGTAGAGCTGCAAACCCAGGCACCTTGGGCTTGCGCGGAGTCCAAGCCCCTGGCCTGGGCCAAGCTGGACGGTCAGGGTCAGGCTAGAATCCCCCTGGGTGCCCAAGGGCCCCGCATGGCACGATTGCACGCGTGGGTGGCGGGTCCCCAGGGGAGTTGGTGGCCAGGGCCCAGGTTGGTTTTGGTTGGGTCGCAAGCGGCCGATGGCCTGGAGAATGAGTCCCGGCCGGTCCAGACCGGGGAGTTGCTGGTGTCCGAGATCATGAAGGACCCCTCCGCCGTTGCGGACACATCCGGGGAGTGGGTGGAGCTGTTCAATCCCGCTTGGATGCGTCAGGACATCCAGGGCTTTACTTTGACCGATGACGCCGGGGGCGGGACGATCCTCAGCAATGGGGGCCAGCCGATCTGGGTCCCGGGCCGGGGATACCGGGTTCTCGCGCGCAATGGGGATGGAACGAGCAACGGTGGGATTGTCGGGGCCCACGACTACGCCACATTCAGCCTGCGGAACGGGGCCGATCAGGTCATTCTCGCCCGGCCGGATGGAACCGTGGTGGACCGGGTTTCCTACGACGATGGTTTGGTCTGGCCCGATACCAGCGGTGCTTCCCTTCAACTCAGGCCAGGTACGGAATCTCCCTATCAAAACGATGGGGGAGCCTTCTGGTGCGAGGGGTTCGAGGGGTACGGCGACGGGGATTTGGGCACGCCCGGTGAGCCCAATGGGGGTTGTTGATCGGTTCGGATGGGGCGGCTCCATCGGCTTTGGACCGCCCCCTCGATTCCCGGAGCTTTACCTTTCGGGGGCCTTCCAATCCGTGCGTGGGAGCAGGGGGAATCCGCAAGCCTTGTCGCCCACAGTCGTGTCACAGCGGCCGCGGGAGGGGTGTTGTGTGCCAGCGTGCAAGGCGCATTCCCACCACCATTTTAGCGTGCCGCTGGCTTGAAGGTGCCCATAACCAATGTTGGAAAGGGCTGCCTGGCTTCCCTCATCCATCGCTTCTCCATTGAAGGGTTCCAGTACCCAGGGATTGCGTCCGGCCAGGTTCTCGGCGAGTTTCCGGAACACTTCCGGTTGGGACGATATCTTGTTGTGCTTTTCCTTCGGGTCCAAAGTCAGATGGAATAGCTCGCTTTGATCGAAGGGCAAGTGCGGACGATAGGTGAGTTTCCAGTCCCCATCGCTGATCGTGTACAGAAAAGCGCAGTCGGGACGTTTGTAGATGAGACCAGCATTCCAATCGAACGCGTTGACCTGGTCGGAATACGCCCAATTTTCCGGTTGTGCGCGGGTACTCGTGGTCAAAGGCATCAGGGATCGGCCCCCTCCCGTGGAGGCGGGCAAACCCGCCAGCTCCAAAAGCGTCGGCGCCAAATCCGCCGTGCTGACCATATGGGGGTGGGTCAAGCCGCTGGGAACACCGGGGCCCGCGATCAGCATGGGCACATGGATCTGTTCCTGGTAGGTCATGCGGTGGTGGAACCAACCGTGCCGTTTGAAGCCGTCGGCCAGGCCTTCGCCGTGGTCGGAAGTGGCCGCGATGAGGAGATCCTGCATGAGCCCCCGGGTGCGAAGCCCGTCGAACAATCGCCCGATTTGAGTGTCTTGATATTCCACTTCGACCGCATAGAGCGCCGTGTCGTCCTGTAGGAGGGGCACCCCGCTTGGGGCGGTTGCGGGCTGTTGGGCCATGTACTCCTCCGGGGGAAGGAGCATGTCGTCGTGGGGATCCCAGTAATGGATCCAAAGGAAAAAGGGCTCCTCCGAGGAGTCAATGAACTCCAGTGCCAGGTCCGTTGTGGCGTCGGAGCGCCGTTGGAGGGAATTCACGTCCCAGGTGGCGGGCACTCCTTTCTTGCCTCCGGCAAAGGTCCCATCGAGATCCTGGAACACGTCGAATCCGGCCTCCAGGCCAAAGGTTCGCGAAACAGGGAAGGCGCTTTGAATCGCCCCGGTTCGATAGCCTGCCTTTTTGAAGGCTTGGCCCAGGCTGGGCTGACTCGGATCCAGGCGGAAGCCCCCGCCACCGGCCAAGACCCGGAGCCCATGTTCATAGGGGAGGCGACCCGTAAGGATCGTAGCGTGGGAAACCGGGGTCACGGCCGAAGCCGATTGGGCTAGGGCGTAGCGCACCCCGTCTTTCGCAAGGCTATCCAGGTGGGGCGTTTCAACCAGGGACGACCCATAGCAGGAAAGGTAGTCCGCGCGCAGGGTATCCAGTGTGATCAGGATCACGCTGGTGCGTTTGGGTTCCGGGTCGGAGCAAGAGACCAGGACCACGGGCAGCAGGGCACCCACAGTCAGCCTTCTAAGGAAGCTGGGAAGTCGCATGGGGACCAAGGTAACCCATCGATGGTGGGAAGCCACGCCCCAGCTGGCCCCAAGTCCCTAAGTGGGGAGGATGCCAGCGGTGGAATGATGTAGAATCTCGGCCATGCACCCTAGTTCCAAACCCCAGCGGGGGACCCTAGCGCCCCGGGCCCTGGGCCTTCTGTTGACCAGTCTCGCCCTTTTGATCCCGAGTTCCTGCTCCGATCCAGAACCCCCCGCTCCGGGCCCGGAAACCTCGGGTATGGAGCACCAGGTCGAGTGGTACGACGTCAAGACCAAACGCTTGAAGCGCGCCGAGGGCCAGGCCAAGTACGGGCGCCAAGAAGGTCCGTGGAAGGAGTACGCCCCCGGCGGCGAGGTCCTTGGAATGGGGTCCTACAAGGGCGGGGAAAAGATTGGCGAATGGTTGCACTTTTACCCTTCCGGCGAAAAACAGCGGGTGGAGTACTACGTGGACGGGCAACTGGACGGGGACCTGGAGGCGTACTTTAAGGATGGGTCCTTGAGCCAGCGCACCACCTACAAAGCGGGACTGGAAAACGGCCTGTTCGAGTCCTTCCATCCCAATGGCAAGCCCCACGTGACCATCGAGTTCAAGGAAGGCAAAGAGCAAGGGGAGTACAAAGCTCTCTTCGATGATGGTTCCGTAGCCCACATCCTGGGATTCGAAAACGGGGAACGCGTTGGGGAGGAGAAGCGATTCCACGCCGACGGTTCCTTGGCTTTGATCGGGACCCACGAGGCGGGCAAACCCGTCGGGGAGCAGACCGAGTACTACTCCAATGGGGTGGTGAAATCGCGCATCCCTTTCGTCGATGGCCTGCGCCACGGCGAAGAACTGCAATTCCACAGCAGCGGAGACAAGGGGTCGCGCATCCTATTCGACCAGGGCAAGCGGACGGGTGAAACCCTGGGCTGGTACCCCGATGGTGTGGTTCAATTGCGCGGCACCTACGTGGAGGATGAACTGCACGGGGAATTCCGACAATATCACCCCAGTGGCAATGTGTTCTTGGAAGGCCAGTATGAGAAGGGGCAGCGCACTGGAGTTTGGCGCTCCTACTTCGATGATGGTTCCATTCGCCAGATTACACCGCACGTTGCAAACCAAGCCAGTGGCTGGATGCAGGAGTGGTTCCCCAGCGGGAAGCGCAAGGCCGCCGGCACCTATGTGGCCAATGCGCTCGAAGGGGCCTTTTGCCTGTGGAACGAGGACGGTTCAATACACGGGGAATCGGGTTCCTACCAACAGGGCAAGCGCATCGGAGAACTGAACCCGGAGCAATTGAAGGTGGCTACCGAGTTGTATGCCGCTTCCGACCCCACGGCGGAATCCCCGTTCTAGGATCCTTACATGGATCCATCCCATCCACAGCAAACGCACACCAACCCCTAGTCCAACCCGGATCGACATGCCGAACTCCATTCAACCCTCTCAAACCGCCAAGCGTACCGACCAAGAAGTTTGGGATGCCATCGGTCTCGAAACCAAACGCCAGGAAGATCAGCTCGAGCTCATCGCATCGGAAAACCACACCTCCCAGGAGGTGCAGGCCGCCGTGGGAACCGCGCTCACAAACAAGTACGCAGAAGGCTATCCGGGCCGCCGTTATTACGGTGGCTGCGAGCACGTGGACACCGTGGAAAACCTGGCACGCATGCGTGCGCGCGAGTTGTTCGGCGCGGAGCGTTCCAACGTGCAGGCGCACAGCGGAACCCAAGCGAACATGGGCGCCCTCATGGCCCTGTGCAAGCCCGGAGATCGGGTCCTGGGCATGAGTCTGGATCACGGAGGGCACTTGAGCCACGGGCACCCGAAGAACTTCTCGGGAGTCTTCTACGACTTCCATTCCTACGGGGTGGACCGCACCACGGAGCGGGTGGACATGGATGAGGTTCGCCGCCTGGCGAAGGAGTGCAAGCCCAAGGTCTTGCTGGCGGGCGCGTCCGCATACTCCCGCACCCTGGACTTCAAGACCTTCCGGGAGATCGCCGACGAGGTCGGAGCTCACCTGATGGTCGATATGGCCCACATCGCCGGCCTGGTGGCTGCGGGCGTCCATGAATCGCCGGTTCCCCATGCGGACGTGGTCACCATGACGACCCACAAAACCTTCCGAGGACCGCGTGGAGGCATGATTCTCTGCAAGAAGGATTGGATTGTGCCCATCAACAGCGCCATCTTCCCCGGTGGGCAGGGGGGCCCGCTGATGCACGTTATCGCGGGCAAGGCTGTGGCCATTCGGGAAGCCGCGACCCAGGACTTCCGCACCTACCAGGGGCAGGTGGTGACCAATGCCCAAGCCCTGGCCGAGGGACTTGGCGCGCGCGGCCTGCGCATCGTTTCGGGCGGAACCGATACCCACTTGATGTTGGTGGACGTGACCGGCAAGGGACTGTCCGGCGCCCAAGCCGAGGATGCCTTGCATCGGGTCGATCTGACCTGCAACAAGAACCTGATCCCCTTCGACCAGCGTCCGCCCATGGAAGCCTCTGGAGTGCGTTTCGGAACCGCTGCCATCACCACCCGGGGATTGGGCGTTTCAGAGATGAAGCAGCTGGCCACCTGGGTGGCCGACGTGCTCGAAAAGCCCGAGGACGCGGGTACCATCGAACGCATTCGAGGTGAGGTGGCCGAAGTCGCCCAGTCCTTCCCTATTTACGGCTAAGTCGCAGGACTTTATACCAACCGAAAAAGGAGCCCGTCGACTCGAGTCGACGGGCTCCTTTTTCGGTTGGGTTGGTTAGGGTCCTCACCCCATTTTAGTGGAAGTGCACCCCGACCGCGTTGGTGTAGTTGCCGGGGGGGAACAGGACAAAGTCCGTGTGCCAGGCCTGGAAGA
>JARGOW010000154.1 GCA_029212955.1 Planctomycetota bacterium
GACAGGACTTGCATGCGTGGGTCACCGATGCGATCACCGGAAAGCCCATGGCGGACCAACCCGTCCACGCCCGCGTGCGGATCCGCGACCGCAAGGGGCGTGGATTCTGGCGTCAAATCCAAGGCACCACGGGCTCCGACGGATTGGTCCACCTGGTGTCGCCACAAACCCACGATTACCGCGAGGCGTTCGTCTCGGTGCGAACCAGCAAGGGCAGCGCATTCGCCGTGCTCTCCCAGCAGGATTTCCGACCCGACGAGGCCTGGCGCATTCATGTGGTCACCGATCGCCCAGCCTACCGCCCCGACCAAACCGTGAGCTGGAAACTGTCCGCACGACGCCACACAGGCCTGCAATACTCCACCCCCGCAGGGCAGGAGCTGATCGCCAAACTGATCGGACCCCGGGGGGAAGAAATCGACAGCGCAGAGGTGAAACTCAACGACTTCGGTTCCGCTTTCGGTAGCTTTGAAACGGGTGAGTCCATGGCGCTCGGGCAATACAGCCTGCAGCTGATCGATCCCCTGGGTCCCGATGGCTCGCACCAGATCGCCTACGCAGCCCTCTTCCGCCTAGAGGAATACAAGCGCCCTGAATTCGAAGTCACCGTGCGCACCCCCATGGACCACTCAGGCCCGGGGAAAGAGCCGCGGCCCAAGGTCTTTGTGCTCGGCGATGAGGTACAAGCCGAAGTCCAGGCCACCACGTATTTCGGCAGCCCCGTGGTGGGTGCCAAGGTTCAGGTCATTCTCTACAGGGAATCCTACAGCCCGGTGGCCATGCATCGCGCGCGCTTCCAGTGGTTCAGTGACTCGCTTGTCCCCGAGTGGCAGCGCAATCGCTACAACCGTTACAACTCCCGGGAAGAGGTCCGGCGCAGGGACCTCAACACGTATGAAGAAGGGCTGGCGCGCCTGACCTTCCCCACCCCGTTTGGCCAGGGCCAAGCGTACAAATCCACCGTGGAAGCCAGGGTCACCGACGCCTCTCGGCGCGAGGTGACCGGCACCGGCCAAGTGGTGGTCGAGCGCCAAAGTTACCGGGTTGAATTGGACTTGGAGCACACCATCACCACTCCGGGCGGCCAGGCCGAGCTTTCCGTCCTAGCCCAGGATTCCAACGGACACCCCGTGGAAGTCGAAGGACAAATGTTCCTGTATCGCGCACGTTGGGTGGAGGTCTGGGCTGGTCCCGACAACGCCCCCATTCCCCACAATGTGCTGCGCAAGGCGCGCCAAGCCTCGACCTTCCCCATGCCCGGCTGGACCCAGGTGCGAGCGGAGTACGTGTTTGAGCCGGTGGATGCCATCCGTCTCGCCACCGATGCAAGAGGTCGGGCCACCTGGTCCCCCACCCTGCCCAAGGAAGGCGTCTACAAGTTCGCATGGATCAGCGAGGACCCGCGCAGCTCCGAAGTACATGCGGAAACCTGGATGTTCGCAGCCGACGGCACGTCTCTCGAGCTGGCATACAACCGGGAGGGCTTGCAAATCCTGCTCGACAAGAGTGCCATCGCCGAAGGCCAAACCGTCCAAGTGTTGGTCTTGACCGATGCTAGCGATCGCCACGTGCTCTTCACCGTGGAGTCCGAAACCTTGATGTCCATCGATGTTCTGCACATGGAAGGCACCGTCAAACTCGTTTCGATTCCCCTCGATGTGACCCACGTGCCCAACGTGTTCCTGACCGCCACGGAGGTTCGCAATGGCAAATTGCGCAGGGCCCAGGAACGCCTGGTCGTACCGCCCGCCCAACACTTCCTGGACATGGACGTGACCCTGGACAAGGAAAGTTATCGGCCAGGGTCCACGGGCACATTCCAGGTGAAAGTCCTCGACTCCAATGGGGAACCTGTGAAGGCCGAGGTTTCACTTTCCTTGTACGACGGCTCCCTGCTGGGTGTGGCCCAGGACCTGATTCCCGACCCCCGCGAATTCTTCTGGGGCCACGATCGGCGCCAACGGGTGACGCACACCTCCTGCTTCGATCAACTGAGCTACATTCGACTCGTGGCCGACGACCAGGGACGCCTGATGACCCCGGGTGAGAAGTTGCAACGCGACGGTCGCATGCGCTTCTACGACGATGGCGTCGAAGGCGCATACGACATGGCCCTGGCCGCACCCTCCCAGACCGCTTCCAGATCCCAAAGCCTTTCCATGGGCAAGCGATCTGCGCCCGGAAGCGAACTCAAACGCGCCAAGGAAAACTCCGACTGGGGAGCCCCCGCCGGCGCCCCCATGGAACTCGGCTTGTTGTCCGAATCCGCAAGCCCATCCGAGCCTTCCCCGGGCGAAGACAAACCCACCGGCGACGGTAGTAGCATCACCGTGCGTGCGGATTTCCGTGAAACCGCTCTTTGGCTGCCCAGCGTGGTCACCGATGACAACGGCCAAGCCCATGGCGAATTCACATTGCCCGACAGCACCACGCGCTGGCAGGTTTCCTCCTTCGCCAACGATGGGGTCGATCGTTTCGGCTCCCACCGCGAACAGGGGGCCATCACCGAGCTGCCCCTGATCTTGCGGCCGCAGATGCCTCGATTCCTCGTCGAAGGCGATCGCGCCCGGGTCACCGCCATGCTGACCAACACCACCGATGCGCCCTTGGAAACCCAGGTGGAATTTGCGACCGAGGGCTTGGAAATCCTGGGCCACTTCCAGGGGGGCACCCTGGTTCCAGGGCATTCGAGTGCGCTTACCGTTGCGGCCCATTCCGACGCCCGCCTGGACTTCCTGGTGCAACCCAATGCCATCGGAACGGCGAATCTGCGCCTCACCGCGCGCTCTTCTGAAGCATCGGACGCGGTGCTACGTACCCTGCCCGTCATCGAACACGGCATCGAGGCCCTGGTCTCGGACAGCGGTCGCATGGACGGGGACGTGCTCGAGCATGACTTCGTTCTGCCCCCGGCCAAGGACGGCCGCACCACCATGCAGATCGCCGTGGCACCCAGCCTGGCCACTACCATGTTGGATGCCCTGCCCTACCTGACCCACTACCCCTATGGCTGCTTGGAGCAGAGCCTCTCCCGTTTCGTGCCCACCGCAGTGGCGGCGCGCACCATGGAAGAGTTGGGCTTGGAACCCGCGTTCGTGGCTCGCGCATCCTTTGGAGGCATCAACGCCGACTGGGCCAACAAGACGCAAAAGCTTGGCTCTAAGGACTTCGAGCACTTCACCAAAGCCGCCGAAGCGGGCCTTGAAAAAATCGAAGGCCTGCAAAAGGGGGACGGCTCCTGGTCCTGGTGGCCGGGCGGCCCCAGCAACCAGTGGATGACCGCCTACGCCGCCTGGTCCCTGGCCCTCGCCAAGGACGCAAAGCTCCAGGTGTCCAACCCGGTCCTCGATCAGGCCATGATCTGGCTCGAAAACGCCCTGGTGGAGGAAAGCTCAGATGTGAACATGAAGGCCTGGATGTTGCATGCCCTCTGCGAGGTGCGGCGCGTCCAACAACCCTCCGACCCTTCGAAAAACAGTGCGGCCACTTTTGCGGCGCTGTACGCCAAACGCACGGGGCTCTCGCCCTACGGCCGGGCCCTGCTCACACTCTGCGCCAAGTCCCTGGGCAAGGACGACGAAGCCCGCGTCCTGGTCGACAACCTGGCCAATGGAGTGATCCGCGGAGATGCGAGCTCAAGTCAGATCACAAACGCCTCGGGCGGCAAATCCCTAGAAACGGCCCATTGGGGCAGCCAGGGCATCTACCGCCATTGGTCCCAGGGCGCTGTGGAATCCACGGCGTTCACCCTACGCGCGCTGCTGGCCGTGGATCCCACCCACGAGCTGGTGCAACCGACCATGACCTGGTTGGTGAACAACCGCCGGGGCGCCCAGTGGGGTAGCACTCGGGACACGGCGATCTGTGTGCTGGCCCTGTGCGACTATCTGAAGAGTTCAGGGGAGACCACCGGGTCGGCTTCCTACGAGGTGTGGGTCGATGGCAAGAGGCTGATCTCGCGCTTCCAAACCGGCCAATCCATGCTGCTCGCCCAAGACCCCATCGAAGTTTCCAATGCCAGGAGCGGAGCCCACAGGGTTCGAATCGTGCGCAAGGGTGGCAAGGGCCCTCTCTATTGGACGGTGAGCGCACGCTTCTTCAGCGCAGAGGAACCCATCCAAGCCCGGGCCTCCGAGGTGTTTGTACGGCGCCAGTACTACCGGCTGGTTCCCCACGACACCCTCCTCAAGGGCAAGGTTTTTGAACGGGTTCTGCTCCAGGATGGGGATGCCGTGCAAAGCGGCGAACGCATTGAGGTCGTACTGACCCTGGATGCAACCAACGACCTGGAATACATGATGATCCGCGATGCCAAGCCGGCCGGTTTGCAAGCCACCGTGCTGCAATCGGGCGGGGGCAAACGGGCGCGTCAACTGCGTGCAGACGAAGCCAAAAAGCGATTCGGTGAAGGCTCAGGCGAGCTCCCCAACCGGCGTGCCACCGGGGATGCCGTGCTCGAAGATCAGGCCGGCTATACCGGATCCTCCCAGTGGCTCTACCATGAGTTGCGTGACGAAGCCCAGGTGTATTTCGCCGACAAACTACCCAGGGGCCTGTGGGAAATCCGCAGCACCCTACGGGCCGACGTGCCTGGCACATTCCATGCCCTGCCCGCCGTGGCTTCCGCCATGTACGTGCCGGAGATCCAAGGCAATTCCGCCGAGGTTCGAGTGCAAGTCAACGACGACTAGGCGCGGGGCCCAACTGGTTCCCCGGGTCATCTGCGAGCTCCCCACGTTGCGCGATGCAACGTCGGGAGCTCGGGTATTCCTGGGGCCCTGTCTGGCCCCCCGATTCGGCCTAGCGTCGACCGGGTCGATCGAATGCGGGCGGACGCCGGGTCTCGGCCGTCAGGGACTCCTGGGCGGCCTTCAACTCATCGGCCAAATCCTGGGAGCCCGCCTCCTCCAGGCGTGCGGTCAAGGTGGTGGCGGTCATCACAGCTGTGAATCCCAAACCATCCAAGGCGGACGCGGAAAGAGGAGCCGTTTCCAAGGACTCGAGCATCAGGGTTTGAGCCTGTTGCAACTCCCCCGCTTCCATGGCCAAGCGGGAGAGAGCCGCGCGAATGATCGCCATGTAATGGCGAGCGGAGGCTTCGTTTCCAGGCAAGGTTTCCAGGTTGCGTTGGAAGAGTTCGAGGGCACGACCATAGGTCCCCACGGCCATTTCCATCTCGCCCTCGCGGCGTTGAAACTCCGCCGCGACAATCGTGGCGTAGCCTGCGAACCAGGTCAGATTGGGCGCGGCGTCGGGTTGGGCCAGCATGGTCCTGTACGTTTCTTCGAGTCCATTCACAATCCCCTGGCCGCCCCGGGCAAGGACCTGATTGCGCAGGCGCGAGTGCAACCCCCCGCTGTTGGGGAAGGCTTTCAACCCGCGCTGAAGCACCTGGCCCGCTTCGAAACGCGCCCCCACGTACACGAGGAAATCATAGTGGGTTCCGAACTCCACTTCCGGACACAAGGGGTGGTGTTCCAACACGGCGAAGGCCGCCTGGGACTTGGACATTTGGTCGGCGGACCAGGATTCTTCAGCGCGCATGGAGCGCAGGATCCTCCAACGGGTGCGTCGCACATACAGGCGTAGAGTTTCCAGGGTAGCGCGCCCCATGGCGTGGACGGGCATGCTCTCCACCGCTAGCTCCAGGGAGCGGTTTCCGCGTTCCCGGATCTCCAGACGATCGGCGGTCAGGGCCAAGATGGCATGGGCCAACCAGCCGTTTTGCCCACGCTCCTGGGCCTTCTTGGCCAAATCACGTGCATCCCGGTAAAGCAAACGCGTGGCCTTTTCCTTGGGTTTCGCCTCCAAGGCCCTGGCCAGGAAGGCCTCCGCCAAGCGCAGCTCCACCGAGCCATCGCCTACTTTACCGTCCCAATCTTTCGAGCGTGACTCGAGCTGACTGGCCAGCTGGGCATTCTCGCGAACGAGGGCCCCGCGGTCCGCCTTTTGGAGTTCGGCGATGCGCTCCTTGGCCGCAATGGACTCGTCCTGCCCCATCAGACCCCGTTGCACCGTTGCTAGGGTTTTGGCCCGGGTGGACTCGCCACCCAGTTGGTCCAACGCGTCCACAAGGGCCTCGCGGTCCTCGGTTTGCAAACCCAGATCTAGCGCGCTTTCGAGCAGGGGCAGGCGCCCGATCGTGGGATCCTCCACCAGGGCTTTCCAGGCCATTTCACGGACACCGGGTCCGGCCAAATTCTGTCGCGGTGCGGTCATCAGGGCCAAACGAAGAAGTTGATCGCTGTGTTCTTCCCCCGCGGCCAAGGCGCCGCCCAAAATCTTCATACGTTGGTTCTCATCCCCCTCAAGGAAAACCTTCTCCACCCATTCACGGTCGGCATTGTCGCGGCTGGTCAGGCGCTCCTCTAAGGTTTGATCCGAACCGCGCGGGCGCTTGGGCACCACTTCGCGGTTGGCCACACCGTCCTTGAGGGTCTGAAATACCGAAGCCGTATCAAAGGCGTAGTACACATCGAAGACCTCTTCTTTGTTCAGCTCGATCATGATGTGCCGGGGAGCTACGCGCTCGCCTTCGAAGTACTTTTCGTAAAGCACCGGCTCGATGGCTATGTGTTCCCCGCAGGTCACGCCCCCAAACCGCGGGCACGGGATGCGTTCCCCATCGGCCGTGTAATCCTGGGGCGTGTGGCGGTACACCGAGGCGATGACCGTCACGTAGGGTTCGTACAAGGCCGCGATCTCCGGGGTTCGGTAGCGGATCCCCGCGTAGTGCTCACTGGCGATTTCCCCATCCATGTTCACGCAGATCAGGATGGGCTTGCCCGTTTCCTCGGCCACTGCAAAGGCGTCGTCGAAATTGCGCTGCCAGGGAACCAGGCAGGGCTTGATCCAATCGGCCCGGGTTGGCGCCTTCCACATGACCTCACGGGGTGCATCCCCGGCTGCCTGACCCTGGGGTTGGGCGGCCGCAAAGGAACAAAGGCCCAGCAGGGCCAGGGCGAAACGGGACATGTGCGGGAGTGACATGGGAGAGGCGTGGGGAATCGGCGGGGCCGGGCCAAGCCCGGGCGACGGAAGGATAATACCCCCACTAGCGCCTCCACACCGACAGGTTCCAGGCCCCCCGGGCAGGAAAAGCTCACGTCTACGGGAGATTTCCTTAACAAAGGTCAATCCTGGGCCCTCCTGCCTGTCTCGGGCCTGTTGAATTGGGATTCCGGTCCTACGGTGACTCCCATGTCCATCACCCAAGATACCCCCGTCGGCACCATCGCTGCTGAATACCCGCTCGCCACCCGCGTCTTCGCCAGGCACCAGATCGACTTCTGTTGCGGCGGCGGGGTTCCCCTGGCCACGGTTTGCACCAAGCACAAGATCGATGTGGATCAAGTACTGGCCGAGCTGAACACCGAAATCAGCAATACAGGGGATAAGGACCCCTCGCGCTGGGACACCGCCCCCATTCCCGAGCTGATCGATCACTTGCTCAAGGATTTCCACGCGCCCCAAAGCGAGGAGCTCGACCGCATCCTGGCCATGACCCAAAAGGTCCACGCGGTCCATGGAGACAAGGATCAAACCACGTTCGATGAATTGCTCAAAACGGTCACCCTCATGCATGGGGACCTGGCCCAGCATTTCCTCAAGGAGGAGCAGATCCTGTTCCCCGCCATTCTGGAAGGCAACGGCGCCACCGCCGCCATGGGCCCCATCCCCGTCATGGAAAGCGAGCACGAGGAAGTCGGTGAAATGCTGCGCACCATCCGTCGCCTCACCAACGACTACACCGTTCCCGAAGGCGCCTGCAACACCTGGACCGCCCTCTGGCACGCCCTCGCCGACATCGAACGCGGCCTACACCTGCACATCCACCTGGAAAACAACGTGCTGCACAACCGAGTCCG
>JARGOW010000155.1:0-2472 GCA_029212955.1 Planctomycetota bacterium
CGTGTAATCCGCCGCATCGGAGCCTTTCATGGCGTACACGGTCTCCTCCTTTTTCTGGAGGGGGCGCACAACCTCGTTCAGGAACCCCTTGCGGTCTTCCAGGAACGGGGCGATTACGTCCTCGCCGGCGGGACAGACGCCAATGCAGTAGGCCGCCTTGTAGTTGGGGCCAAATCCCAAGCTTTGCCACATGGAGACCGTCTCCCGGTCCTCGACCTTGCTCCTGTATTGCTTGGCGTTGTTCGAGTCGGCCACAGTCTCTACCCAGTCCCCGAATCCGGTCATGAACTCGCGATAGTTGTGGGTATAGCAAGCCGAAAAGTCGAAGGCCCCGTCGCTCTTGATGGCCCCGGTGGGGCACCCGGCCACGCAGAGTTTGCAGTCCATACAGGGATTGAAATCCAAGGCCTGGCCGGTTTCCGCAACCTCCTCCTCCAGGATGACAGTGCCCAGTAAAATGAAGCTGCCAAACTTGGGGTGGATCACGCAGCGGTGAATGCCCATGGCGCCCATGCCCGCAGCGATGGCCACGGGTTTGTGTGAAACGAGCCAGGGTTCGGGCCACTTGTCCATGTTCATGGGAAAGCCCATGGATGGATTGAGGGCGTTGATTCCTTCGTCTTCGAGGGCGCGTACCAGGGCGCGGCCCACATCATCCACATCGTGCCCTCGGGCGTGGAATTCCCCGTTGGCCAGGGATCGGTCGGTGCTACGGAGGGGGGTGCGACTGGTGCGCACCACCAGGCTGACCAGGGTGCGCGCTTTGGGGAACACGGGCAGGATGCGGGCTCGTTCTTCGGCCAGGGACTCGTCATCGATGGAGACGAAGCCCACATCGTCGGCCCCCGCGGCCAAGCAGAGTTCGCGGATCCATGCTGGATCGATGGGGTGGCCTGCTTTGGGGGCGTGGGCCTTGGCGGAGTGGGGGGCGGTTTTCATGGGTTGTGGGTGTATATACACCTTTTTGGGGAGCGACGGGTGACGCGGGGGGATTTAGGAAAGTTTGGCCGTGGCGACTTTGAGGTCAGCCAGCATGCGCTTGGTTCGGGTTTGGCCCAGGGCTTCGCCAGCGGAGTCATTGGCCGTTTGCCAAAGGGCCAAGGCCTTGGCGTACATGGCTCTACCCGACCGGGTAAGTTTCACGATGCGTTGGCGGCGATCCTCTCCCACGGATTGCTCCACCAGTCCATCCCGCTCTAGGGGTTTCAGATTGCGTGTCAGGGTGGTGCGCTCCATGGCCATGACCTCGGCCAGGCGGGAAACGGGCGTGGGTCCCATTTGCGTGAGTACAGCCAATGCAGAGAATTGCGTGTTGCGGAGCCCAACGGGGCCCAGGGCCGCATCGTAGTATCGGCCCGCCGTCCGCGCAGCCCGGCGTAGGTTGAAGCATGTGCAGTCGATTTTCTCCATGGTTAGAGTGTATATGCACCTAATCGGCCTAGGGCAAGCCCCAATCTGAAAGGTTTTGTAGAATCGTGCCCATGTTGCGACCCCTTTTTCTCCTGATCCTGTGCCTGGCCCCGGCCTGCGGGTCTCAAACAACGACCACGGTACTGGCAGCTCCAATCGAATTGGAGGAAGCCATGCGGATTCCGTTGGTGAGCGACCGGTTGCCAATCGTAGAGCTGACTCTCAATGGTGTGAGCGGACAGAAGTTCCTTTTGGACAGCGGTGCGGGCATGTCCATCATCGATTTGAAGCAGGCCCAGGACTTAGGCTTTGAGATCAAGCCCTACAGCGACAGTTCATCCGCCCGTGGATCGGGTGGAAACCGCGTGGAGTATGATAGTTTCGTCACGGCCGAACGTTTGAGCATGGGAGACTTGGTCTTGCAGGGAGGGCGCTTGCCCGCCATTGAGTCACGGGTCCTGTCCGATTTGGGGATTTTGGGAGTCCTGGGCCAAGACGTGTTGGCGCGTTTGGTTGTGGTGGTGGACATGGGTGCGAGTACCCTGCATGTGTTGCCCATTGGGTCCGAGTTTGAAGATATCGAGGACTATCTGGGCCGCGCGGAAGTGGGGATCGGGGCCTGGGGACTCATGCCCTACGATGCTCGACCTTGTCCGTTTGTCGCCTTGGAAATCCCGGGCGTTCAGGGGGCAGCGCCCGAGTTGGAAATAGACACGGGCGCGGTGACTTCCAGCTTTCCACGGTCCGCCATTGAAGCGTTGGGCCTGAAAGCCACGGGTACGACGATGTCCCAGGGCCTTGGGGGCGTTTTTGAAGAGGCCACCTACGAGCTCGAAGACTTTCAACTTCTCAAATTCTTCATCGATTGCGAAATCAAGAGCAGTCCCTTGGATTTCGGTCTCCTCGGCATGGATATCCTGGGTCAGTTTGTTTTCGTTCTCGATGGCCCAGGGCATGGGCTTTGGCTTTTTCACCGGGAAGTGGAAAGCCAGCGAAGCGAAACCGGGGACTAGGGCGGACACGGCTACAACACTCTTCAGAATCTGAGGGTGGGGCACTCTC
>JARGOW010000155.1:2482-4794 GCA_029212955.1 Planctomycetota bacterium
GGTGCCGAAGTCGGCAGCCATTGCTTTGAAGCCCCACTCCATCCCTGGATTTTACGAGCCATTTTCGGCCATGACCCATCTGCTGGGCGCCCTTGTGTTTCTGGTGTTTGGCATCAAACTTCTGTTGCGGGCCCGCGGCAGCAAGGGGCGCGTGGCGTACTTTGCCGTGTACGTGTTCAGCGGAGTGTTCTTGCTCTCCATGAGCGGGGTTTATCACATGCTGGCCGAGGGTACGACCGGTCGAAACGTGCTTGGGCGTTTGGATTACGCTGCGATTTTTGCCCTGATCGCGGGTACACATACCCCCGTGCAAGGTTTGTTTTTTAGGGGCGTGGCGCGCTGGTTGCCGGTGCTCCTGATGTGGTCCGCGGTGGCTACGGGAGTGACCCTGTTCAGCGTTTTCTACCACGACCTGCCCTATGGCCTGGGCAATTCGATCTTCCTCGGCCTGGGCTGGTTGGCGGGTTTGTCTGGATTTGTGGTATGGCGTCGGGTTGGCACCGCGGAGCTCAGCCTGTTGATCGGTGGGGGAGTGGCGTATTCCCTGGGCGCACTGCTGATGGCCATGGATTGGCCGATCCTCATTCCAGGAGTGATCGGCACCCACGAACTATGGCACCTAGCTGTCCTGATCGCCATGTGCATGCATTGGCGCTTCCTGAGCAACCATGCCCAGGTCCCGATCAGCGGGCCATTGCCGCGCAAGGTCTAACCCGGAGGGACACGGGACTGTTAGGTGCGGGGCGGGTTGTTGGATTCTCGCCCAAAAGGTAGGGTCTGGGGCGCCGCGCCAGGATTGGACTTGGTGGCGTGCTTCCTCCCCTAGATACAGCCTTCCTGACCCATGAAACTGTCCCAACTCACCGCGTGTACCCTGCTTGCCCTGGGCTCCTTTGCTTGCGCCTCCACCGCCTCCGATACGGCCACGGTGCGGGAAGTCTCGCGCATCCCTACCGCCGAGCACACCGCCCTGCAAAGCTCCATCGGCGATTGGGCTGGCACCGTCACCTGGGTGATGCCCGACGGCAGCGAGCAGGCTTCGAGCGGCTCCGAAACCGTCGTGGCCCACGGTCCCTTCTGGACCAAGTCCGAATTCCGCATGGACATGGGGCCCGCCGGCACCTACATGGGCCACGGATGCCACGGATATGATCCCAACTCGGGCAAGTACGTCAGCACTTGGATCGATAGCATGGGCTCCTACATCGCCCACATGGAAGGTGAAATGGATGGTGTAGGCAACCTGGTGACCCACTGGGAAGCGCCGAACATGCAAGGCGTGATGGAATCCAACCACTCCGTGACCACGCGCAGCCATGGCTCGTACAAAATGGTCTTCTTCGCAGAAGGCAACCGCACCATGGAAATCAACATGAAGCGCAAGTAGCCGAGGGTGCGGACTCCGGTCCACATTCACACTCTTGGGGCCTGTCCGAAACCGATTGGGTTTTGGACAGGCCCCAAGTGCGTGGAAGGGAAGTCGGAGTCAGTGCCAAACGCCCGGGGCCTCATGGCCCGTGCGCTCCACCCATTCTTCGTAGGCGCACCCGTACTTCATGGGTTTGGTATTGCCCTTGTTGTCGGTTCCCGAAAGGTCCAGCACATTGTTCGCCATTCCGCGTAGGAACGTCCGGTCGTGGGAGACAAAGATCATGGTGCCGTCGAACTTGGAAAGGGTCTGAATGAGCATCTTCTTGCTATCCAGGTCCAAGTGGTTGGTGGGTTCGTCCAGCACAAGGAAGTTGGGCGGGTCGTAGAGCATTTGGGCTAGGACCAGGCGTGATTTTTCACCTCCGGAAAGCACACGAATGGGCTTGTCGATTTCGTCGGTGGGGAAGTCGAAGGAGCCGAGCAGGGTGCGCTTGGAGGGAATCGTGGCCGCGGGGAAGGCGTCGTCGATTTGCTTCCAAACGGTCTTGTTGGCGTCGAGCACCTCCAGGGCAGACTGGGCGAAGTAGCCCATTTTCAGGCTGGCGCCCAGGCGAGCCTTGCCCTCGTCGGGTTGGATGATGCCCGCGATCAGCTTGAGCAAGGTGGTCTTGCCCGCGCCGTTTCCACCCATGACGCACCAGCGTTCACCGCGTTTGACTTCAAAGTCAAAGTCGTCATAGATGACCTTTTCCCCGTAGCTCTTGCTGATCCCCTTGAGGGTGGCCACGTCATTTCCCGAGCGCGGGGGTTGCTTGAACGAAAAGGGCACGAGTACGCGCTTTTTGGGGGGCAGCAGTTTTTCGATCTTCTCGAGCTTCTTCACTCGGGACTGGACCTGGGAGGCCTTGCCGGCGTTTTTCTCGAAGCGCGCGATGAAACGC
>JARGOW010000155.1:4831-5756 GCA_029212955.1 Planctomycetota bacterium
AGCATGGATTGCTGCTTGGCGAAGGCTGCTTCGCTTTGCACCGCGCGCAGGGCGCTGCCCGCCTCGTAGGCCGCGTAGTCGCCGGTGTGGGTGATCAAAGCGCCCTCGTCGATCTCCACGATGTGCGTGACGATGCGATCCATGAAATCGCGGTCGTGGGAGGTCATCAGGATCGCGGAATTGCTGGCTTTGAGATAGCCCTCCAGCCACAGGATGGATTCGATGTCCAGGTGGTTGGTGGGTTCGTCGAGTAGCAGCACGTCGGGGTTCCCGATGAGAACCTGGGCGATGGAAACCCGCATGCGCCAACCGCCGGAGATGGCGGCCATGGTGCCTTCCATGGTGGCGTCATCGAAGCCGAGACCGTGTAGAACTTCCCGGGCCCGGGCCTCGAGCTCGTAGCCACCGAGCTGTTGGTACTCGCCCTGGACCTCCCCGTACTTCTCCAGGATCGAGTCCATCTGATCCATCTGCTCGGGATCCTCCATGGCGGCTTCCAGCTCGCTCACCAGTCCGTGCAATTCTCCGAGCCGGCCGCAGCCCTTGATGGCCTCGTCCAGGACCGAGTTGTCCGTGGGGTCGCCCGCGTCCTGGCGAAAGTAACCCAGGGTCAGGTTCTTGGGAACGCGCACCTCGCCCCGATCCGGGGTCTCCTCGCCGGTCAGCAGGCGGAAGATGGTGGATTTGCCCGCGCCATTGGGGCCCACCAAGCCGACCTTGTTGCCGGGATTGAGCTGGAAAGACGCGTCCGCGAGCACCGCCTGGCGCCCGTAATGCTTGGAAATGGCTTGAAGAGAGATCATAGCGGCGGAAAGGGTAGCGTTTGAATGGGCCCTGTCGGCGCTCACTTGCGCAAATCCGTCGCAAACCCCAGACTATGGACTGCGGCAGGGCACTCGGCCCTCGGCAACCCCACCCCAAGCGA
>JARGOW010000155.1:5766-7798 GCA_029212955.1 Planctomycetota bacterium
ATGTTGAACACCACCCAAAACGCCTCCGTTCTTCGCTGATCTGGCGCGGGCCCAAAGGGTCCCCAGATTGCGCGAGAACGGAGGCCTATCGAGCCGTTCCGCGCCCCCCGTATGTCTAACGCCCAGGGTTAGGTCGGTCTTGTCACGCACGTTCCACGCGCTTTTGCGGAGGAAGTGCGTCCTGTCCGGGCGTCGGACACACACACACGATCCATTGGATTTCGACGAAAAACGTAAGCAAGCAGAAAGGGTCCTTAAGGGCAATAACAGGGGCAAGTCCCTGACCGAACGGAAGGAGATCGCGCGCCAAACCAAGTCGCGTAAGGCCTCACAGAAACAGCGGGTGCGCCCGCGCCGGGACTGGAGCGACTACGACGAGGACGAGCCATTCGAGTCCTTTGAGCGCATCGCCCACGTCCCTGAATTGGCCATGCCCGCAGCAGCGGGCTCGGTCGACCCCAACCTCAACCACGACTGGTTGGTGGTGGGGGTACGCAAGGACAAACTCCGCGATGCCCATTTGGGCGGCAAGCCGATTCTGGGCGGTCCCCCCGTGGTGGGGGATCGCGTGGCCCTACAGGAATTGCCCCTGGGCGAGTGCCGCGTCTTGTCCCTGGGCGAGCGCGATAGCATTCTGCACCGCAGGGACCCGGGAAACCGGCACAAGGAAAAGGTCCTGGCCGCCAATGTGGATGTGGCCCTGATCACTTTGCCTCCCCAGGACGATGGGCATTTGCGCATCGGCATTGTGGAGCGCATTCGCATCGCCCTCGAATCGGGCGGGGTTACGCCCGTGGTGGTGATCAGCAAGGCAGACCGCCATACAGGCGAGGCCAAGGCGCGCCTGCTGGCCGACGTGCAGACCCTGCGTGACGGCGGGCATGAGTGCTTTGTGACCTCGTCCATGACCGGCGAAGGACTCGACGACCTTTCTGACCGAATCGCAGGAATGGTGACCGTGGTCGTCGGGCACAGCGGCGTGGGCAAGTCCACCCTGCTGAACGCCCTGGACCCGGATCATGAACGCGATACGGGCGGAGTGCGCGAATCCGACGATCGGGGCCGGCACACCACCACTTCCTCCAGCATGTTCGCCATGCCCGGCGGCGGATGGTTGGTCGACACTCCCGGAATTCGACAGTTTGGCCTGGCGAATGTGACCAAGGACGAACTTCTAGGCTGGTTCCCGGTGCTTGTGGACCTGGCCATGGACTGCCCGCGAGGGTGCGCCCATGACCAGGATTCCTGTGCTATCCAGGAGGCGGCTGGGGAAGACTCCCACATCCGCGCAAGGCTTACCAGCTACTTCCGCATCCTGGGCGACCTGCCCGGGTGACCGGAGGTCTTCGAAGGGGTGGGGTTCCGATGGCCAGCGATCGCCTGGCCAACGGGACCCTACCCCGCCATTCGGTCCCCGCCCAACGGGCATGGAATCAGCGGGTTTTCCACTTCTGGTTAGACTGCGTGCATGCAGATTTACCTCGCTCCGCTTTGCTTGCTACTCCTGTCCGCCTGTTTGAGTGCGCCGGAGGCGAGCACCCCCGCCCGCAAACCCAACATCGTTCTCATTGTCGCCGATGACCTGGGCTACGGAGACCTGGGAAGCTACGGTCAAAAGTTGATCCAGACCCCGCACCTGGACCGCATGGCGGCGGAGGGTTTGCGCTTCACCGACTTCTATGCGGGAAGCCCGGTGTGCGCGCCGTCCCGCTGTACCTTGTTGACCGGCAAGCATCCTGGTCACGCCTACGTGCGCGACAATTGGGAAGCGGGCGGCTGGAAGGAGCACGACCCGGAGGGTCAATTGCCCCTGCTACCCGGCACCCAAACCCTGGGTCGCGTACTGCAAGAAGCGGGATACAAGACCGCTTGCGTGGGCAAGTGGGGACTCGGCGGGCCCGGGTCCACAGGAGCGCCGAACAAGCAGGGCTTCGATCATTTCTACGGGTACCTGTGCCAGCGCCAGGCCCACAATTTCTATCCCACCCACGTCTGGGATGACGACCAGCGTTTGGAATTGGAAGGCAACGTC
>JARGOW010000156.1:0-1560 GCA_029212955.1 Planctomycetota bacterium
GCGGCTGCCTTTTGAAGGGCTGCGGCTCGGGCTTCCTGATTGCGGGCCTGGGCTAAATCTTCCCTGGCCGCTTTCCATTCGCTGCTGAGTTCGGGGCGCCAGCGCTCCAATGCGGAGGTGGCCAGGCTCTGGTCCTGGACACTTTGCTTGAGCTCGTCGGCGATGCGCTCCAGGTCGAAGGTGCCGCTCTTGCGGCCCTGTTCTTCCACTTCGCGAAGGAGCTCGGTTTGTTCGTCGGTGAGTTTCTCGAGTTCCTTGGCCAGTTCCTTTTGCGCATCGCTCTGGGAATCCTTGGCCAACTTCTCGGTTTCCTTGCGCAGGTCCGACTCCTGCTTTTGGAGTTGGGTCAAATCCTGACGCATGGCCTCCAGAGTCTTGAGCTCTTCCTCCAGGTCTTCCACGCGCTTGCGGTCGAGCAGCACTTCCATCAAGCGCTCCATGCGGCGTAGGGCTTGGGTTTGATCCTCGTAGGCGCGGGTGGTGCGGCCAGCGAGTAAACCGTTGCCCGACCCCTTGACCTGTTCTTCGATGGTGAGGCCGGAGTCGCCCTCGCGCTTGTTCAGGTCGGTCAGTGCATTGTGCAAGAGACCTGCGGCGTGTACTCGACCCTCGTCCCGGTATCGTTTCTCCAGTTGAACCATGACCGCGGTCAGGCGCTTGATTTGGCGTGCGATGAGCGCTTGCTCTTCCGCCAAAGCCGCTTGCTCCCGGGTGACCTTGCTGTCCTCCTGGAACGTCGCCGCCCGTGCGGATGGGAACAAACAAGCGAAGGCTGCCAGCGGAAGGGCCAGGCCCATGAGGCGGGCGGGGCGCACGGTGGGGGTGTTGTGGGTATTGGCTTGCATGTCACTTTCCCTCGGCAAATTTGCGGGTGCGTTCGTGCACGTTGCGTTGGCGCTTGATGATGTCGCGCGTCAACGTCAGTACGGATTGGAAATTGTCCCACTCGCCGAGGCGGGTCAGGAGTGTCTCGATCGCTTCACTGGCAGACTGGCTTTCCGCGTAGGCCTGGGCCAGGGCTTCGGATGCGGGCAGACCTTGTCCGTTCTTGAGTGCGTCGGATAGGGCGACCGTGTGCTCCTCGGAAACGGCAAGGGAAAGGCGAACCAGTTTGAGCAGATCCGCACCCAGGTTGGCTTGACCAAGAGTTCCTTGGTCGTAGTCCGATGACAATTGCATCCAAGGAGCGGGGTCGAAGCTGCGCACGGTTTGCTGGGAGAGTGCCTGGTCCATGGCGCGCATGAGCGGTCCCGCGCGCGTATCCAGCTGGGAATACAACAAGCTTTCGCAAAGGCTGGCCAGGTCGCGCGCCAACTCACGGGAATCGCCGCCCAGGCGCTGAACGTCAAAGAGCGGATCGCGCAGGTCCACATCCCCATTGGCATCGCCACCGGACAGGGCGGTTTGCATGTGCCGCAATTGCACCTGGGTTTGTTCCAGCAATCGACCCATGCGCCCGGCCTTGTCGCCCGCCTGGGCCAGTCGGGTTTCGAGTTTGCGCAGGTAATCGTCGCCCGACAATACGCGCACGCGGATCTGACCGGAACGGGAGATCTGGGG
>JARGOW010000156.1:1570-7754 GCA_029212955.1 Planctomycetota bacterium
CGAGAAGACCTGACCCTCGGTCACACCCACTCCATCGCTGGCCAGGTCATCCACCTGCACCAGGGAGTGACCCAGGCCCGCTTGGGCGCCGGAGTCCTCGGGGTCCAGGATGGTCCAGGGCATGGGGCTGGGGACCAGATCCGCGGAGTCGATACCGGAGGGGGCCAGGGTGTAGCTAGCCGGGTTCAGGCCGAAGTCATCTTGGGCGCGCACGCGCAGGGGGAGGAAACCGCCGGAGACGACTTCCATGTCCACACGGCCGGGGGCCAAAACCGAGAGCACGGGGCGCGCGTCCTCGCGGACCTGCACGGCATAGAGACCCGGGTCCGGATTGAGCAGGCCGTTGGGGCTTTTGAGTTCCAAGCGGAAGCGCATGGAGTCTTCGGCGATCCAGGAGAAAGCGAGTCCGGGCACTTCGGTGGCACGGTCGCTGCCGGGTTCCACGGGGAATGCCGCCGCTTTCAACTCCAGGGCATCCCCGCTGGGCAACACGTGGGCCTTGCCATTCACGTCCAGCGGATCGGGAAGCAGGTGAACCTGGATGGTGCTTTGGGCAAGCACCTCCACGTCGGTGCTGAAGATCAATCTTTCGGGCAAGCCCGTGTAGGTGGGCGGCGTGATGCGGAATGCCAAACTTCCGATGTCGGGCGGGTCGAGGACCTCCACCGTCACTTCGGGCATATGGTCGGAGTCATCGCCCCCGGTGGCGTGGAATGTCAGGTCCTCCTGCACGGATCGCAACTGGCTGCGGAACAGCTCGGAACCGCCGGATTCCAGTAGGGATTGGTGTCCGTGATCAAAAACCAGATAGACCTGGTCGGGAACATCCCCTTCGGCGCGAACGAGAATCGGTACGTCGCTGCCGCGGGCCACGCGCACATGGATGCGGTCGCCGGTGCGTTCCACGAACATGCGGTCGGCCCGGCCGGGGATCTCGATATCCAAGTGGGTTTTTTGGGGCCACGGAACATCCCCTCCCAACATGCGCGCCACGAAAATGTCGGCCGTGGCGCTGGTGGCCAAGTAAAGCGCCACCAAGCCCGCAGCGGAGAGGAATCCGCCCTGGAGCCAACGCGTGACGGGGGTGGGGTTCAGGACCGGTTCCAAGGACAATTGGGCGGCCCGTGCTTCGCTGCGCTGCAAGAGCTCGGTTTGCCCCTTGGCCAGAAATTCGGGGTCGGCTGCCAACTGAACGGCGCTGACCAGGAGATCCTGGTTGTCCTGGGATCCACGTTCGGCCAGTACGGCCAATCCCGCGGGGCCCGGAATCCCGGCCCAGTGCTTCCGGAGTCGATGCACAAGGAACCAAATCGGGAGCGCGGCCAGCACGACCGTGTGAATCAAGCGTAGGGGGCCCGGCAAGTGAAGCAGGGCATCCATGGCGTACATCAGGCCGAGCCAGCCAGCCGAAAAGACCACAGCCATGCCCGCTTCCTGCCAAAGGGCGGAGCGTCGCAATTGGCGCCGGAGCCTATCCAGCAGCGCGTGGGTCTTGGGAAGTTGATTCGACATGCAGGGGATCAGCGTTGGAAGATCGGGAGGTAGCCGTAGGGGATTTCGAGGATCAAGCAGGCCACCGCCGTGCTAAATGCGGGCCCGGGACCGTCCCGGTTGGGCCAGGAACCGTCGGCCAATTGCCGGTCCAGGAGGTAGGTGCGCAGGCCGCGGAAGTACCCGAGCCAGGCGTGTCCACCCACGGTGTACATGGCTTGCACTCCATAGTAGTGCCCGTACCAGAAGTAATAGTGACCGCGACTGCCGTACAGGGAGTTGAAGTGATCCACGCGACTTTGCAGGAAATCCACCCCGTGGTCGATCAGGTCACTGGAGTACACGCCCAGTCCGTGCAGGGCGGTCACACCGGCCGCGGTCAGGGGGAAGGTGGTACGCGCCAGGTCTTCCTTTTGGTAATGGAAGGTACCCAGGTCGCCGGAGTAGCGACGCCCATGCTTGTCGTGTTGGGTCTTGCCCGTAACGGCGGAGGCCACCACGTAATCGATGGCGCGGTCGATGGTGGCCTTCGGAACGCGAATGCCGATGTTGCGAGCTGCGCGCAGGGCTAGAACCTGGCAAACCACGATCGACATGTCCGAGCCCCGGTCCAGGGGCACGTAACGCCAACCACCTTCTTGGTTTTGACTTTTGACGATGAAGTCCACGGCCTTTTGCAGGTGGGCGCGCACGTCCTCCCGGTGGGTCATGCCGTAAATCTCAGCCAGGAAAAGCGTGGCGAAGGCGTGGCTGTACATGCGCGTGCTGGCGTATGTGATGTAGCCGTCCTCCCTGGCGCAGGAGAGCACGAAATCCAAACAGGCTTCCACGTTCTTGCCGTAGGGGCCACGGCCGGGGAAGTGACCGCCTGCCAGATAGGCCATGCCCGCCAGGGATGTGACTCCCACGTGTCCCTTGCCCGAGGCCGTTGCCCGATAGTTGTGGTTCAGTTTGAATCCCACGTCCGCGGTCCAACTGCCATCCTTGTTTTGATTCTTGGCGAGCCATTTCAAACCACGCTTGACCGCTTCGGAGTGGGCCTCGGTGATCTCGATGCGATCCTTCTTTTGAGCGACCTGACCCGGAACTTTCTCCTGGGTGGATTCCTTGGGAGCGTCCTGGGCTTGGACGGGAACCAGCAGGACCAACGCACCGAGCAGGGTGAGTGCCCGTGCGAACAATCCACCCTTGTTTCCCGTCGGCTCGCCCAAGGTTCCAGTGTGCATTTGCATTTGTGCTTTCATCGCGAGGAGGCTCCTAGGATTTGCGAGGAGTTGCCCTTACCAAACACGAGCCAGGGGCCCAGTGCGGATAGGTGAGAGCGTGAGTTTTTCGGACCGCGGGGTCGAACCATTAGATCGCTTGTGGGGCGGCCGTGGTCCTTGCTAAAGGTCAGGATATAGTAAGTCGTCAGATCGGGCTGGCCCCTGGAGCCACGCTTGGGAAGGGCCACCGCCACAGCGTCCTGGGACACGATGGGGAGGGGCAGGCTCTCAGGACGAACCATATAAAGGTTGCTGGATATGGGACTCTCCCAACGTTTGCCCTCGCGCAGGTGCAAGGCTCGCAACCCGCTTTGGGTGGGCAAATTGATCCGGGCGAAGACCCAAGGGCTCTTCAGCCGGATGGTGGCACGCTTGTCCAGGCCGATCAGCAAACCGCCTTCGGGCAGGCCGAAGCGTTTGCGATCCTCCATGCGTCCGCGTTTCACGTCGAGTTGATGCACGGACATGAATCGGGGACCTTCGGCGGGGGAACTGTAGACCTCGAGGTACGTGTCGTCCTGGTACTTCAGCACGCGCCACAATTCCCGGCCCGGGCCGAAGGGCACACGCCAAGCCCGCTGTCCGCTGAGTAGATCGTAGGCTTCAATGTGATTCTTGCTGGGAACCGCCAGCCGCGCAAAGGTGGGGATGATCCACTTCCCGTCCTCGATCCACGACGCGTTCAGCGAGGCTGAATTCAGGCGCCCGGTTTCGATGGTGGGGCCCCGCGTACCGGAGAACAAGTCGAACACTTGGGAGGGGTGGGAGCCCATGGAAATGAGAACCTGATATCCTGATCCCAGCAGGGTGTGGTGGTGATACGCATTTGAGAGCACGCGGCGTCGCCACAGCTCGGTTCCGCTCGAGGTCTCGAGGCCCACCTGGATAAAGTCGCGCTGACTTTCATTGCGGCTGGAAACGTCGATCACGTTCAAGACTAGGACGCCTTGGCTGTGCAGGATTTGATCGATGTACTGATCCTCGTCCACGTTCCAGCGCCAAAGTTCGTCGCCGGTATCCCGATCCACGGTCAGGAGGGACTCGTCGGTGGGGATGTGGGCGCGGCCCGGTGAGACCGCCCAATCCTCGGGACCGTGGCGGTCGGTGGCCTCGGGCAATGTCCAAAGGGGAGTGGCGTCCGCGCCAAAAGCGGCCACCATGGGGTAGGGGTTGAAGGGGTCGTTCCACAGGTGCAAGGTCACCGAAGGCAGGGCGGAATTCCCATTGGGGGCGGTGGGACCCTGTTGCGCCCAAGAGGGCGGAACCCACAGGCCCGGGCCAGCGACCAGGGTCGAACGGGTCTCGGTCACTTGCATTTCGGCCGGGAAGGTGGGATCGGGTTCGGTGCGTGGAACCGGAACCTGGGCGCTCCACTCCAGGCTCCATTCCTGCATGGAGCGAGGTTCGGCCCCGTCCAATGCCATGGTTTGGCGCGGCGCGCTCGCGCGCAGGCGTTTGCCCAATTCCGACCGGAAGGTCAGCCCGCCCTGTTCCCCGATCTTGAGCGCCAGAAGTGCAAGGTGCTCCCGCTGGGACGGCGAGCACCTGGAAAAGACCGATTTGACCTGTTTCCGCAGCCCATCGAATGCGCTCGTTGCCTGCGCTCTCCGCCTGGGGTGTGTATGGGAAGTGGCGTTGCACCTCTTCGAGTCCCATCAAATCCCCTGCGGCCAAGGCCTTCTTCAATCGACGTTCCGCACGGGCCTCGATCCCATCGAGCCCGTTGGTGAACCCGCGTTCCATGGCGGTGCGAATGCGCATGGAAGCGGCTTCGCCCGCGGTTCGATCGATCCAGTCCCGACCCGGGTAATAGCGCACGATGTGGTACAGGTCGGGGTAGGGACTGGTGACCGATCCGCTGGGGCCCTCGCCCAGAACCGAGTCCGCATATTCCATGCGCGCCCAAAGGGCCAGGGGCAGGCGCGTGATCTTGTCCGGGCCTTCGGGCTGGGCGCCGGAGGTTGTGACCACGGGTTCCCAGCGGGTGGCGCTCGGCATTTCCTCGTCGGCGGAGCCCGGGCGCACCAACCGGCACATGACGGGCAGGTGATCGAATTCTGAGGCCAGTCTGCGCAAGCGTTGTCGCAGGCGCACCTCGTCTCTTCCACGGTCGAGCGAAGTGAGCATCAGCAGGGCGGTTGAGGTTTCGTCATCGCCCTCTGCCAGGGTCAGGGCTTGCTCCCACGATTCCCGGGCACCGGAAGGGGAGGCAGACATGCGGCGGGTGCGCCCTTGTTCGAGAAGGGTCTCGAACAACAAGGCACGCAGTCGCTCTTTGGAGTCGGAAGGGCCCTTCGCCAGGGCGTCGCGCAGTAGATCCCTTGCTTCAACGATGGACCGGCGGGCTTCGCCCAGGCGCGGTTCGGGGCGTGCCAAACGCGCGGCTTGTCCGCGCTTTTGAAGGAGTAGGGCCAGGTTGTATAGGGCGCTTTGATCCTCGGGACTTTCCACCAGGGCGCGGCGGGCCCGGGCCAGGTTTTCCTTCCAGTTTAGGAAGCTGTACACCTCACGGTTGCCCACGGTAAACAAACCCATTTCCGTCACCAGGGGGCTGCCCTTGTGTCCCGACCAATCCAACGAACGGCGCGGCCGACCATTGCGGCGATCGACGCCAACCAGTTCCCCGTCGGTGGGCACGAGGATTTGGCCGCCGGAAGAAACCGCGCGCAAGCCGGGATTCGAAATGCTCTCGCCGGTGGGGTAGGCCCATGCCATGCGGCGGGGCGGTCCCTCGGACAGGGTCCCCATGTTGGGGGAGAAGGACGCGACCCTGCGTCCGCCGAGCACCACGCTTTTTGCATCTGCATCCAACAGGTAGTGGAAATCGGATCGAGAGCGAACCCCCGAGCGTCGATCGCGGAAGTCTTTGTGCTCCATCGACCAGCGCATGGCGCCACTTTGCAGATCGAGTGCCAGCAGGGAATCCCCATCGGTGGGCGCGACCAGGACCAGATCTTCGACCACCACTGGTGGGGAATTGACCCAGAGGGATCGCATGTGTCCGGGGGCGTAGTAGGTGGCCTTTGAAATCTCGATTTGCGGATACAGGCTCTGCCAAAGCGTGGCGCCGGTCTCCAAGTCCAGGCAAACCACCGATCCCAATTGGGTGGCGACCAGAACCCGGTCCCCTTCGATGCGCACCGGTGGTGCGGTGAACTCGGAAATCTCCCGGCCAAACATGTTCAACTCACGTTGGCCTGTGACCAGGGGGGTGTGCCAGAGGGCTTCGCCCGTTTTTAGGTCAAAGCAGTCCACATGGAATTCCACGCGGCCGCGCAGGTGAACCGTGGGCACGATGACTCGGGAACGGTCGATGATGGGGGGGCCTGCGACGCTGACGCGCTCGCTTGTGGGGCCGCTTTCCCCATCCCATGTGGCGGGCGGCGCGCTGTTCCAAAGGGGTTTGCCGCTGGTGGCGTCAAAGGCGA
>JARGOW010000157.1 GCA_029212955.1 Planctomycetota bacterium
CTCGGTTGCGCCCAAGAGCAGTCCAGCCCCTTCTCCCAAGGGCAAGTCCAGTTCAGGCGAAGCGGCCAAGCCAGGAGGAGTCCCCGGGTCCACTAGCCCATCGCGCAATGCCCCCGGCCCAAGCACTTGGGCACCGGCGGGAAACAAGAAACCCTACGCGGCTCCGGGCAGTGATTTGATGGGCGATACTACCCGCTGGGATCTCTGGTGGAGATTCAACAGTCCCCAAGTCCTTGGCTTGGAAGCACGCTCCCACAAAGCGAGTCCCCTTGATTCAGGAAGCTGCCAATGGGCGTTCGAAGACCCCCGGGATGAAGAACCCTTCGAAGTGGTCCGTCCCACCCCAAAGCACACTTCCGAGTTCGTCATCCCAGCCCTCCAAACCACCCTGGCAAACACCACCGATGAAACTCTCATTCAAAGCTGTCTGACCTCCCTCGCCAAGATTGGTGAACCCGTTCCAAATCCCAATGGACGCAGCATCGAGTCCACCATTCGCCCGTTCCTAAAGAGTCGTAGTTCGGAGACCTTTGAAACCGCGGTATTGGCCCTCGGAATCCTAGGCCGGGACTCCAGCGCTGGAATCCTTTTGGATCTCATGAATGACCAAGCCGTCGCCAGGAAATTCATAGGACAACCCCAAGTCCCCATGGGCGGGCGCGTGTTTGCCACTTACGCACTAGGCCTGATCGGCCAAACCACCAGTGACAACGACCTGCGCCGGACAATCGCCCACCAGCTTGCAAGCCTTCTCACCGGTCCCAACCACTCCTCTCCCGACCTGAAGCTTGCGGCCATGACGGCCTTTGGCCTGACCCCCCTCGACTTGATGGCGGAAGATCAAAGCGCGCAAGCGGCAGGATCTAGCACCATCGATTTGCAATCCAGAAGGGACCAATTGGATTTCCTTTGGGAGTATCTGGATCAAGACAATGCCCGGAAACACTCCCGTACCAGGAGTCCCAAAATCCGAGCCCATGCCCCCTCGGCCATCGCTCGCCTGCTCAACCGAAATGGACTCGACCTGGAAGACCAACGCCAACTGTGGATCGGAAGGTTCTTGGAAACCGTTGATGGCCATTCCAAATACCACCGTCAAATCCAACGCTCAAGCATCCTTGCACTGGGGCAGTTGATCGATGCACGGGGCACGGGCAACCTCCACCGCCAAGCCCATTTGGAACTGCAACGGATCTGCAAGGGTGGAGAGCCTCAAGCGCGCAGATTCGCCATCATCGCCCTCGCTCAAATTGCTGCACGCCCTGCCACGTCCGACATCCAAAATCCCGTGGGAGCTCGCAAGGGACTCCAGGAGTTCCTTGTGGAACAACTGGAAGATTCCAAAGGCGCCATGGCCCCCTGGGCGGCTCTCGCCCTGGGCATTCACGCCCAAGCCCTGACCCGGAATGGGCAGGATCCAATCGGACTCAAGGCCCTTGTCGCACTGCGAATCGCCGCAAAGAAAACCAAGTCTCCCGAGCACGCCGGAGCGTACATGCTCGCCCTGGGCCTTGCTTCCGATGTGGACGCCACGGACTTCATCGTGGAAAAAATGAACTACTTCACAGAGGACGAAACCCGCGGTTATTGCGCCGTCGCCCTTGGACTCATGAACGAGCCCTCGTCTATCGAATCGATCCAAGACCTACTACAGGAGTCACGCTATCGACCAGGCCTCCTCCACCAAACCGCCACGGGGCTCGCCATGCTGGGAGATGAAAACACCGTCGACTTCCTCGTGACCAAACTCAGCCAATCCAAGTCGGTGGTTTCCCAGACGGCTATCGCTTCGGCGCTGGGGTCCCTCGGTGATGCGCGGGCCATTGACGGTTTGATCCAGATGCTTCAAAACCCAGACCTTGCGCCCATCTCGAGGGCTGGCGCAGCCATGGCCCTGGGTATGCTTTGCGACAGGAGTCCCCTACCCTGGAATACCAAGTTGCGACAGGACTCCAACTATTTGACCGAAGCCACCACGCTCACCAGCTCCCGGGGGGATGGTGTCTTGGATCGGAGATAGAGGAAGGGTCCAACACGGTTGACCAACCATAACCAAGCACAGGGGCCGCCCCCCCGCCAATCGGCGGGGGCGGCCCCGCTTCCATGGGAACGAAGCCGTGGAAGCCTGCGGGCATATCCAAGCTGCCATGCTCCCGCGTTTGCTAAGCGAAACCACACCCGAGCCCTTTGCTACGCAATAGAAACATAGATGGGCAGCAAGCGTGAATCGGGCCCAGAAATCGGGGACGCCGGATTGGCACACGCCTTGCTTTTGAAAGGGGATTCATTACCGCGCGATCGCGGGGGGATTCGCCTCTGCAATACCCACCCTGCCGCGCCAACCCTTCCGAATTCCTATGAAACAACGACAATTGATCCACTCCGCCGTCTTGGCTGGCTGCCTGGCGTTCAGCCCTCTTGCGGGCGCCCATGGCGGCACTTACTTGGGCCCCGGTGATACGGTTCCGCCCGGTGGCACAGGGGGGACCGGGCCGGGTCCCGCCGTACCCGGCCCGGGACAACCTGGGAACCCCAGTCCTGGACGTCCCACAAGTCCAGGCCCGGGTACCCCCACCGGGCCGGTGGGCTTGCCCGGACAAGGCGGTCTGTCCGGTCCCACCACTGAGGGCGGCGCCACCGGCCCAGACCTGACCCGCTGGGATTTCTGGTGGGGATTCAACAAGAGTCAATACCTCAATTTGAAGTCCAACATCTACAAGGTGGGGACGGTCACCGGAAGCGATGACTGGCTCATTGGCAAGGGTGTGGAATCCCAGAGCAAAGACACCCTCCGCCCCACGGGAAAGCAGGTCGATGAAGTGGTCGTGCCCGCCCTGCTGGAAGTTCTCAAGAGTCAACGTGGAAACGATCTCATCACCGGATCCCTGATCGCCTTGGCGAAGATCGGCGATGTGCGGTCCGAAGCGGACACCTCCCAATTCGAACAGGTCATCCGCGAGTTCCTGAAGGATTCCAACCAGGAGATCTCGGAAACCGCCGCGGTCGCGTTGGGCATCCTCGCCAATGACGCATCCGTGGGCGTGCTCACGGATCTAATGAACGACGCCCCCGCCGCGCGGTCCTTCATGGGGAAGACCGAAGTGCCCTTCCGCACCCGGGCTTTCGCCGCGTACGGGCTAGGCCTGATTGGTCACGCCACCAGCGACAATGGTTTGCGTCAACAAATCGCTGCCAGCCTGGTGGGCATTCTCAATACACCGAGCTTTGCCAAACGCGACCTCAAGGTCGCCGCCATGGTTTCCTTCGGACTCACCCCGGTGGATCCTAGTTCGGAGCCGCTTGCCGCAGACTCTGCCGATGCCAACCGGTTGGCGGGCAGCACTCGCCAGGCCCAAATCGCATTCCTGTTGGATTATTTTGATGAAGGCAACCGCAGGGCCAATACGCGCACAAGGCACAACCGGGTCCGCGCCCATGCCCCCACCGCCATGGCACGACTCTTGAAGGGATCGGAATCCGCCCTGGGTCCGGCGCAGACCCGGGTCATTGAATCCATGCTCCAAGCCATCGAGAAACACTCCCCCTACGACACAAGCATTCAAGACTCATGCGTGCTGGCCCTCGGACAAATGGTCGACGCCAGGGGAAGTTCCGATTTGTACTCCCGCGTCCACAGCGAGCTCAACAGAATTTGCCTTCAAGGCCGCCAGCAATCCAAGCGTTTCGCTTTGATCTCCATGGCACAGATCGCAGCTCGCCCCGCTCCGGATTCCGTGGAGGACCCCACCGGGGCGCGCGATAGGATCCGTAAGGCAATCCAGGCGCGAATGACCCGGGCCAAGGGAAGCCAATCCGCTTGGGCAGGGCTCGCCATGGGCGTCTACGGCCGTGGTCTCATCGACCACATGCAAAACGGCATGGAACAGGGCGCACTGGATGCGCTTCGCTCGCGAGCCAAAAAGAGCAAATCCCCGGCGCGTGCGGGGGCTTACATGCTGGCCCTGGGCTTGTGCAACGACACGTCGAGCGCGCCGATTCTACTGGACAAGCTCGAGTACTTTTCCGCGGAAGAAACCCGGGGGCATGCCGCCGTGGCCTTGGGACTCATGAATCATGTGGAAGCCAAAGAGACCATCCAGGCCATCCTTCAGGGTTCCAAGTTCCACCCGGACCTGCTCAAACAAGCCGCCATTGCTTTGGGGCTCCTGGGCGACAAGGACATGGTCGGAAGTCTGGTCACCATGCTCTCCGAGGCGAAGTCGCTTTCCTCCCAGGCCGCCATCGCGAGCGCCCTGGGCACCATAGGCGACAAGCGCTCCATCGACAGTTTGGTTGGTTTGCTCATGGATTCGGGCAAAACCCAAACGGCCCGCGGGTTTGCCGCTGCGGCCTTGGGCATCGTCTGCGACAAGGAACTCCTCCCCTGGAATTCCAAGATCAGCATCAACATCAACTACCGCGCAAACACGAACACGTTGACCGACTCCACCCGAACGGGAATCCTGGACCTGCTTTAGGATCCCATATCACCCTTGCCGCGCGGAGTCCCTGGGAACAGGGGCCCGCGCGGTTTTCCTATGGAACGAGGGGACGGCGTGCAAACAGCACGGCCCCGACCAAAACCAAGACCCCGGCAGCGCACACCACCCAACGGGCCCGTGCCAGGGCTGCCTGCTCCGCTTGCCCTTGCCCAACCAAGGAATCCAACTGGGCGGTTAGCTCAGCCCCTTTGCCCTCATACCAATCGACCGTGGCCTGGGCCATTCCTGCACGCCCACGCTCCAGACGTTCCTGAAAGGAGAGGAGAGCCACCCGCCCCCTGGATTCCAATCCCAGGTCCAAAGCCAACCGGCTGCTCATGTACGCCCCGTGGGGATCCCTAGAGTCCTTGGCCATGATGCTTTGAGCCTCACGGAGCGCGCCCAACAAGTCGCCCGCAGCGTAGAGCGTATCCATTCGCAATCGGTGGGCATCCAATCCATGGGTGAGGCCTTCGCTAGCCACAAGGGCTTCGGCAAAATGGGACCGGGATAGGGCATCCCGACCGTCTTGCAAGGGGCTCCCGCCAAGGGCCCAGAGAGCAATCAGCGTCGCCGCCATCATGGCCGATCCCCCGGAGCGTCCTGCATGGCAAATCCCGTCTCTACCGACCGTCGCTGCAGCTCGAGAATCGGATTGTGATCATCGGTGAGCGGAGCCTTGCCATCCGGATGGATCCAACGCCAAGCCCCGGTGCTGCAGTTGGGCGGACCCCACCACAAAGGAATCGGCTCCGGGATCGGGCAGTCCACCGCCCCGGCGGGCGTACAGCATGCAATTGCGTGAAAAGGGCACGCGTACCAAAAGCACAGGCGAATCAAAGGCCATAGCTACTGTCTGCCCCACCGCCTCCACGAGCACATCCTGCAAGCCAAAGCCCGCCACATTGACCGTGAACCAACCCCCTTCGCGCAGGCCCCCATGCACCTCACCAAAGAACTCCACACTGCAGAGATGCGTTGGCACTTCCATGTTGTTGGCATAGGCATCCAGAATGATTTGGTCGAATTCTCCACCGACTAGATGTAGGGCTGCCCGCGCATCCATTCCGGATAGGACTGTCCGGGACGGCGTCCCCTGTTCCAAATCAAAATAGGTGGCCCCCAGGCGCACGATATCAGGGTCGATCTCAACCCCCGTACTTTGCAGCTCCACCCCCCGCGGCATCTCTCCTTCCATCACTCGAACCGCAGTGCCTGCACCCAAGCCCAAGGTCAGCACGCTCCATTCGCGATCCGGTCCTTCCCAATGCATGGGCGGAACAAAGTAGTCGTAATAGTGGCCTGGGCCAATCAATCCGGGCTCGGGGCGCCAAACCGATTGGTAGGAATCCATGGCTTCGTTGACCACCAGGCGCCGGCCTCCGCCTTCCTCGATCACCCGAAGGAACTGATAGGGCGATTGCACCCGAGCCAACACTTCAACGCCCTCCGGCGTCCCCGGCATGGCGTTCGGCGCCAAGCCGGACAAAATAGGGACCACAATCCAAAGGCTCAATGGAGCCAATCGTTTGCGGGGTATGGCGATCAGGCACGCCGCCGTGGTGAGTGCCATGGCCGCCAACCCATAGGTCATTTTCAGCCCCAAGCTCGGCACCAGCCAGTAGGTGGTGGCAAAAGTGCCCACCAAACTTCCGACGGTCGACATGGCCAAAACACGGCCACCCGCGTGGCCCGCCTGGTCCCGATCGTTCCGGGCCAGGAGCTCTACCGCTATGGGAGCCACGCAGCCCAACATCCAAGCAGGCGGTAGGAACAGCACAACAGAGCAGGCCAAACTCCCCCAGAATAGTAGCGAGACCGCACCATCCAAGGTCACCCCTTCGGGCATGAACCAGCCCGCCACCGGACCATTCAACCAAGGCAACAGGGCGCACCAAACCGCCACGAACATGAGCACTTGCACGAGTCGTCGACTAGGATTCTCCGCGCGACTCCATCTTGCACCGAGGGCATACCCCATGGCCAGCGCCAGCAGAATGACCCCAATCACATTGGTCCAAACCGCATTGGTGGATCCAAACCAGGGCGCCATAAGGTGCACCGCGGACAGTTCCACGACCATGGTGCCCATCCCGGACAGGCATACGGCCCCCAACCAGAAGGCAGCGCCCCGCCGGGACCTGGGTTCCTGCGGGGCGCTAGAGTGCAAGTCGATCCGCTTGGGGTCGTTGCTATCGCTCACGACTATTTTTCCTTGTCGCCGGATTCGTCGGATCGGCTGGGAAGATCCACGATCTCAGAGGCCACATACACCTGGCCCGGATCGAGCCTGGAACGATAGGCCTCTTCCATGAACATGCGCGGGTTGCGAGCCACTTGAACTTCCTTGTTCGCACCGTTTCCGATGATGTGCAGGGGGCGGTCCAAATCCACCATGGCATCGGAGAGATAAAGGGTCACTGTGCCCACGCCCTCACCGTCGACGGTGATGGTATTGCTGCCCGCATCGATGGAAGCGGTCACTTTGGCGCCTTTCTCGGCGGATCCCCGCGGTATCTCGATCCAATTCAAACGGGTCAATTGATCGTTTGGCCAATACTCGATTTTGGTGGGATAGGAAACCCGGGGATGCTCGGTCATCCAGGTCCAGATATCCTTGGCGTCTCCGGTGGAATCCATGGTGCAGTTGTTGAATCCCAACTCCTTGACCTTCGCTTCGAAGGCGGTGGCTTTGGCGCCGCCTCCGGCAAAGTACGTGGGCAAATTGCAGTATCCATCGGGGGTTTCATCCCCCACATCACCCCTCCGGCCCACGACTCCCGCGTAGGTGAATCCCCGGCGTCCAGCCAAGGCCATAGCGACTTCCAATCCCTTGCCGGTACCCGCCAGGAACACCCGGTCGGAATCCACGGCGAAGGTTTCGAAAACCTGCTGCATGGTGATCAGCACCGCAGCGGTCCCATCACGGCCCATCCAGGTTTCAATATCCTTGGGCATGCCGGGCACGGCCAAGATCGCCCCATCCCGGAATTCACCCAGGGCCCAGTCCTCGGCCAGGTGTTCGGTCGGGGTCTGGTCCGCAGGCGGAATGCAGATGATGACGGGCCATGCCTCCTGGGGCTTGTAATCGCGGGGCAACGCCACCACATACTCCAGGGGGTTCTTCTTGGAGAAGAAGCGTTCCGCATATTCAAAGGTGGTGACCTTTCCCTTTTTAAACTTCTTCTTGGCATACCCCTGGGACATCCAAAGGGCTGCGACCAAATCCTTGGTATATGCCATCAGGTCATAGGACCCGATC
>JARGOW010000158.1 GCA_029212955.1 Planctomycetota bacterium
TGGGGATTGGAGTTCAGGTCCCGGTAGGCAATCCAAAGGGAGCCATCCGCGGCTTCCCGAGCCAATTGAAATTCGACGAAAGAGCCCGAGGCGGGGGGTTGGGACCCAAAGGTCCTGTTCCATTGAATGTCCCCATAGGCGTCCAGTTTCATGGCCCAGAGATTTCCCGAGGTGCCGTCGAGGCTCCCCTCGCTGCCCTCCAATCCAGGTTGAAAGGAAGCTCCATACACCCCGGTCATCAAAAAACCACCATCGTTGGTGGGGATGGCCTTGTTCGCCAGGTCATCGCCGGGGGATCCGTAGGACTTGGAAAACGTGGGATTCCCCGACGATGAGGATCCGGACTGGCCGCACCCCACAATCAGTGCCACAAGCCCCATGGCGAGCATCGAGGCTACCAATTGGATGGCTTGGCGAAGCGGGTTGGATGGATGAGTTCGGGTTTCGGAATGGGTGGGCATTGGACGACTCCTGGAGCTGGGGAGCAGGCAAAATGGCGCCCCTGGATCCTGAACGCGGAATCGCTCCCGCCCATTACCCAGAAAGCCCAGAATCTCGGGCAAGTCTTCCGATGAGACGGCCTTGAGGCTATCCTCCCTGTCTCCCCACCCCGGCATCCTCGCACCCCCTCCCCGACCCACCCATGTGCGGATTCATTGGAATCGTTGGCCCTGATGGCACGGACGTCGCCGACGAGATCTACGAAGGTCTCCTCGCCGTTCAACACCGTGGCCAAGACGCCGCAGGCATCACCACCTTCACCGACCGATTCAACGTCAAAAAGGGCTTCGGTCTGGTTGTCGAGGTCTTCAACGAAGCCAACATGCAGCGCTTGCGCGGCAACCTTGGCGTGGGGCACGTGCGTTATCCCACCGTGGGTGGCAACACCAACGACGACGCCCAGCCGTTCCACCACACATTCCCTTTGGGAGTGGCGATGGCACACAACGGCAATGTGACCAACTTTGTGGAGCTGCGGGACAAGCGCTTCACAACCTCCGGTACCCGTCTCAACTCCGATTGCGACCTGGAAGTCCTGCTGTACGTTTTCCAGCAAGCCCTGGCCGAACGCTTCCACGACAAGAACGGCGCGATCGACAAAGAGGACGTGTTCTTCGCGGTCCAGCGCGTTTACGACGAGGTCAAGGGCGCCTACTCGGTCTGCGCCACGATCGCCGACCTGGGCATGATCGCCTTCCGCGACCCCTACGGCATCAAGCCCATCTGCTTCGGCGAGAAAACCACCGAGGAAGGCAAGTACTACGCTTGCGCCTCCGAGAGTGTCGTGCTCGACGTGAACGGCTACGAGCGCACCCTGGACATCGGACCCGGCGAAGCGGTGTTCGTGGGCCAGGATCGCGAATTGGACCAGCGCAAAGTGGACGCCAAGCCTCACCACCCCTGCGTGTTCGAATTGGTGTACTTTGCCCGTCCGGACTCGTTCTTGGACGATATCAGCGTTTATCGCACGCGCCAGCGCTTCGGTTATGCGCTCGGCAAGCAGTGGATGAATGCCGGACTGCCCACACCCGACGTGGTCATTCCGATCCCGGATTCCTCCCGCGATGCAGCCATGGCTATGGCGGAGGAGATGAAGCTCACCTACCGCGAAGGTCTGGTGAAGAACCGCTACATCGGGCGCACCTTCATCATGCCGAATCAAAAGGAGCGTCGCTCTTCGATTCGCCGCAAGCTCAACGCGATCGAGCTGGAATTCAAGGGCAAGGACGTGTTGCTCGTGGACGACTCCATCGTGCGCGGGAACACATCGCGCCATATCGTGGACATGGTTCGCGAGGCCGGCGCCAAGAAAGTGTACTTCGCGGTGACGAGCCCGCCGCTCGTGGCCCAATGCCCCTACGGCATCGACATGGCGAGCAAGAAGGAATTCATCGCCGACGGAAAGTCCGTGGAAGAGATCGCCAAGCGCTTGGGCGTGGACGAACTCCTGTACTTGGATCGCGAGGCCATGAACGATGCAGCACGCGCTGGCAACCCGAAGGTGAAGTCCTTCTGCAACGCATGCTTCACCGGCAATTACCCCACGCCTGATGTCTCCCTCGAGTCACTGAAGGCCATCGAGGTCGAACGCGTGGAGCACCGGGACAACGTGCCCGATCACGTTTAGGAAAGGGTCCCTTGCGCGTCCTTCTCACTTCGCCCGTTTTTCCCCCCGATTTGGGCGGGCCGGCCGTGTACGTGCCGTCCTTGGGCCGATTCCTGGTGGATCGTGGGCACGAGGTGCAGGTGGTCGCGTTTTGCAGCGAGGAAAACCCCACCGGCTTCCCTTTCGAGGTCCACGCCATTCCGCGTGGACCCCTGCCCGTGCGCTATTTGAAAGCGTTCTGGCGGGTTTGGCGTCAAGCGAAGCACGTGGATGTGGTGTATGTGAACGAGCATTTGGCTCTTTTACACGTGCTGGCCGGACGGCTGCGCGGCAAGCCGGTCATGATCCGCATCATGGTGGACGGAGCTTGGGAGATTGCCCATCGCAAGGGTTGGTGTGGTTCGGACGACATCGTCACCTTCCAAACCAAGAGCTACGGCTTCAAGGTGGGACTGACTCGCTTCCTCCAAAAACGCTGGTGGGGTTGGTGCTCGAAGATCATTTCCTGTTCGGAATTCCTGCGTCAAATTCTGGTGCAGCATCATGGGCAGGCGCCTGACAAAGTGCAGCGGATTTTCAATGCCTACCACGGTCCCGCCGTGGAGGACGTGGTGGAGACCCGCGAACAGGCGAGGGAGAAGCTGGGGTTGCGAAGCGACAAACGCTACGTGCTCACTATCTGCCGACTGATGATTTGGAAGCGCGTGGATGGCATCATCGAAGCGCTCAAGGATTTGCCGGAGGATGTGGAGTTGCTCATCGCCGGCGACGGGGATATGGAGCACGAATGGCGTGAACTCGCCAAGCGATCGGGGCTGGAGTTCCGCGTTCAATTCCTGGGCAATGTGCCCCATGGGAAGATTCCTCTCTACATCCGAGCCTCGGATATCTTTGTACTCAATTCGGAGTATGAAGGCCTTTCCCACACCTTGCTTGAGGTCCAAGCCCTGGGCACGCCCATGGTCGCAAGCGGAGTTTGCGGCAACCCGGAAGTCGTCGAAGACGGCGTCACAGGATTGTCCGTGGATCCCAAGGATCCCGAGACCGTGCGCGTGGCATTGCAGCGGCTTCTCGACGATCCTGAGCTTGGCCAAACTTTCGTGGACAACGCCCTGGCGCGCGTACCGCTCTTCACCCGTACCGGGACCTTCGGCGAAGTGGAGCAGGTCTTGAAGTCGGTCAGTGGGAAAAACTAAGGCACGATTCATGACCGAAACTACGATCTACAAAATTCTGCCCACGCCCCTTTGGCAGGCCGCTTTGAAGGAGGGCGTCTTCCGTGGCGCTGGCATCGACCTAGCAGACGGCTACATCCATTTCTCCACGGCAAAGCAAGTGCGGGAGACCGCAGCCAAGCACTTCGCCGGTCAAACCGACCTGCAATTGCTTGCGGTCTCCGTGGAAATTCTCGAGCACGATTTACCGGGCAAGCTGATCTTTGAACCTTCCCGGGGGGGCGACCTCTTTCCGCACCTCTATTGCGACATGCCCCTGGCGGCCGTGGAGTGGGTCAAACCCTTGCCCTGGTTGGAAAGCGGGACCCACGATTTTCCGACCCCGTAAATCGGGAATAGGGCAGGAAATGATGGGGCAAACCCGCCGAATGGGAATCCCTCGCTGAACCTTCCGTTGCATAGGGAGCGGAAGATCCCCGCCGGGTATACTCCCGGGCCCAACCGATGAAGCTGCAGTCCTACATTCTGAAACAGTTGGTCGTGGGCCTGCTCATGGCTGTCGCGGGCATCATGTTCGTGGCGCTTCCTGTAATCGCGGTTTCCACAGTGCATCGCATGCCCAATGCGGATGGTGACATTCTGGTGCGCTACCTGCCGCTGGTGCTCAAGACCTTGGCGCCCCACGCGCTACCGATCTGCTTTATTCTAGCGGTGGTCGCGACCTATGGTCGCTTGGCTGCGGACAGGGAATGGACCGCGATTTTGATGGCAGGGGTCCATCCATGGAAGATGCTGGTCCCGGGGTTGATCGTGGCGACAGGCTTGGGCGGCTTCACCTACTGGATGGTTTCGGTGGACATGCCTTCGTCCAAGATGGAGCAGCGTCAGCTCCTGCGCGACGCGGCGAACTCCTCACTTCGAAATTTGCAGCCGGGCCGCACCACGCTGGAGTTCAACAACTTCTTCCTGAGCACGAAGTATCGAGATCGCAAGGATCCGAACATCCTCTACGATGTATTGATTCGTCAGCCAGACGAGGAAAATGAGGGGCATAGCCTCACCATTCACGCGCGCAAAGTGCACATCCGTACGGAAGCGGATTACTTCTGCGTGGATCTCTGGGATGCCAAAACCGTGAAGGAGGTCGGGGCTAGCCGGGGCGACGTGGGAGTGAAGGTGGAGCACATGGTCATTCGCCACCCCATTGCGGACTTGCTCGGCCAGGGGGGAAAGATCAGAACCAAGGTGAAGTACATGAAGTCCTCGGAGATTCAGGCCGAGTTAAAAGCGGGTGTGGAGGATCCAGCGAAACGGGATTCCCTCCTGTTCGAGCTGCACTACCGCATGTCCATGGCGGTGATTTTCATCGTGTTCCTCGGAATCGGCGCGCCCACAGGTCTGCTGATGCGCCGCGGAACCCAGCTAGGCGCGCTAGCCATTTCGATCTGCTTTGGACTGATTTACTACCTATTGGCCGTGCGCCTGGGCCGGGAATTGGGCCGCTCTGGGGCCGTCGCCCCCTGGATTGGTGCGTGGTCCGTGCCCTTGCTCGGCACCATGGTTTCCGCCTACCTGCTGCGCAAGATTCGAATCCGCTGAGTTTTCGGGGGTGGTGGGAAGGGGCCGCGTCCGGCACTGCAACCCGACCCGTGGCAGGTTTCGTTCCTAGGGAGTCGCCGGTTGCGGGGTAGCAAGGCCGGCTTGCGGTATGCCCGCCGATGGGACTTTTCCTTTTCGAAGCGTTCCTAGGAGTCGTTCAAATCCTTGAGGCATTTCTGGGCACGTTCCATGTCCGGATCCAGCTCCAGACACTTTTGGAGTGCCGCCCTGGCTTCGTCCATGCGGCCCAGATCCTGGAGCGCATAGCCCTTTTCACACCAGATGTTGGCGGGCTTGGGCGCCCACTCCCACTTGGGGTCGGCGGCCAGATATTCGCTTGCCAGGGTCAGAACGGTTTCGCCTTCCTTGTCCTGTTTGGTCCGCAGGAGCATGCGTGAATAGATGGCTTGGTAGTAGGTCTCATCCTTGGGGCCATCGCCGAGCTTGGCCAATTCCAAGTCCGCCTCGTCGAAGCGATCAGAGCGGAACAGGATCGAGCCCAGGATCCAGGTGGGCTCGGTGGACTCGGGAAAGAGCCCAACGGCCTCCCGTGCGAGCTCGATGGCTTCTTCCTTGCGGTTCGAAAAGAAAAGGGCACGCGCCACTGTGAGTTTGCCGTGCATGGGGTGCTCTTCCTGCATCCCCTCGGCCAATTCAAGGCCCTTCGCCGGGTCGCCGATCATGGGGGTGACCAGATAGAAGAGAACCTCCTCCTTGCGGGCTTCCACGTTGCTGGGATCCAGTTCGATGGCGGTGCGCAGCGCATCCCGATAGGGGCCCACCTTGCCCGCAGCCTTGAAGAGGCCCATTTTGCCCCCCTTTTTCGCCATCTGGGCCAGGCGAGAGGCCAGCACGCGGGCATGAACCCAGTGGGCTCGCCCTTTGGTCGAAAGGATCGTGGAGCCCCGTTCCGCATGGACCAGTGCTTCGTCCAGGCGGTCCAGCCGGCGCAGCACTTCGGCGATCAAAACGTGGCCGGGACCGCTCTCGGGCTTTTCGGTCAGGTATTGGGTGAGCTTGGCGTGGGCCGCGGTGAGTGATTCCTCTCCGAGCAAGGAACGCACTTCTTCCAGGCTGCCGGGCCCCCATTCTTGTTTGTCCTCGAGCACGATGCCCATGGAGCCCGCGCCCGACGATAGTGCTTTGTCGAGCTCGTCCTGATCGATGACTACGGTGGGGTCGCTATCCATTTGACTCCAAACAATCGCGCCGGAGAGGAGCCCTAGGAGGATGAGAATGGCCAAGACCTTAAAGGAGGTACGCATGGCCGCATCGTGGGATGCTGATCCCTTGCCGTCAAGCGCGGGAATCCGGCTACACTGGGAGGTATGCAAGATGGATCGAATGACAACCGGGGGGCAGGTGGTAGAAAGCCGGTCAAGGCATTGGGCCTGATACTTGGATTTCTGGTGCTAGCCGCGCTCTGCGCTGAGGTGGGCATCCGCATGTTTTGGCCCGTAGGGCAAACCATTTTGCAGCCCGATGGCGAACGCCTCTTTACCACCATTCCCAATTCGGCCCACATCCAGTTCATGTCGGAACGCGTGGGCGGCGAACGCGTGATTGTGCGGGTGGAGGGAAATGGATTCCGCGGACCGGGTCCCGATGAGCCCCGAACCCGCCCCCGTTGGATGGTTTTCGGGGACTCGTTTGTGATGGGCGAGAACGTTTCCTACGAGTCCACGTTTGGTGCTCGCCTGGCAGAGCGGTGGGGGGGGGAGGTGGAGGTGCTTTCGTCCGGCGTGACCGGATATGGGCCGGACCAAACCCTCCTGCGCATGGAGGAGCAGATTCCCATGTTCCAACCCGATGGGGTCGTCCTGGTTTTGTGTTCCTACAACGACCTGGGCGACATGATGCGCAATCATCTGGTTGCGCTGGATGGGGACGGGGAATTGGAGCGCCGAACTGCGACGGCGAGCCCGGATGAGGTGGCGTGGTTTGAGAGTCACATGGAGGTGGCGAGCCAGCCGGGTTTGATGCGGCTTTGGAAAACCCACCAGCGGCTGAAGAACCTGGGATTGCCGCCCAAGCCAGATGCCACTTTGATCGCGGATTATCTGCGAGCGGCGCGCGAGGATTATCGCGCCCACGTGGAGCTGGGAGAAACCGTGGCCCACGGACTGCTGCGCGATATATACGACGCTGACGTGGCGATTTACCCGGATTGGCCTTCAAGTCAATACAAGGTGCGATTGCTTCCAATAGTGCTCGAAGCATTCCGGGACCTGTGCGAGGCCCATGAAGTGGAGCTGGTCTGCGTGGTCGTACCAGGGGGCGTTGATATGGATCCTAATTCCTGGCTGAACTTTGACCCCAAACGGTACCCAACCCACCGCCGCGATCGCCTAAGCCAGGTCTTCGCAGAAGCCAGTGAATCGGTTGGAATCACCACCCTAAACCTGTTCCCGCACTTTGAACCGGTCCGGGAACGTGGCCTTTATGTGGGTGCACTCGACATCCACTGGAATGCGGCAGGAATGGACCTGGGTGCCGAGGTGTGTGTTCAATTCCTAGCGGAGCGAAAGCTGGGACCCCTGGTCGAGAAGTGAACAAGTGCGTAGCCAGATAGTTTCATACTGAACCGGCCCGGATTCGCTCTTGGATTGTTTCGGCAACGGCGTATGCGCGGAAATGCGTGAAACCAGGGGGCCACGATGGAATGCCCCCCACGCGCAAGGGCGGAATTTGTCTGCAGCGGATAATGCAATCGATAGGGCCGATGAAGAAGTAGGCGCCCCAATCCTTTTCAGGTTGGGGCGCCCAGCAATGTTGGCTTAACGGAAAGCCGGTTGTCCGGTTCTGAATCAGACTAGAAGGTCAGGCTAACTCCATTTGAGAAGTTGGACTGGCCGCTCGG
>JARGOW010000159.1 GCA_029212955.1 Planctomycetota bacterium
GAGTATTCCGATCGAACCCGATTCAGCCACATCGGCTTCTGGAGGCTTCGATCCGTCCCTCGGTGGCGCGGCGACCCACGGACTCGACAATGCGTTTTATATGGGAGCCCTGGAGTTTGTTGTGCGTACCAGTCGGAGTTGCTCCATTTGGTTCCCTGCCAACGATCCGAGCCAACCCGGTGGGACCCTGGCCAACACCGTTTTTCGGCCGGCGGTCATGGAGCCCCGTTTGGAGGAGCAGCCCGATGGGACCCGGATCCATGTGCACTACCGCGGCGCATCGAGTATCGGTTTGCATCCTAGCGCCGACGGTAATCTGGTGGATGACACCAACACGCCCTTTGTACATATGGCCCGCGTGGACGCTAGCTCCTTGGACCTTTACGGCGATCACTATCGGCCGCGCTTGGGGCCAGGCCCTTGGCCGTTGCACAATTCGGGCTTGTCCAACCAGGGCATCGTCGGATTGGACGGTGGCAGCGGTCTTCCCAATGAACAATGGACGGACGATATTGCGGAGATCAACGGAGCGCGCTTCTATCAGGTTCGAGTGAGTTTCGTTTCCAATATTAGTACGGCACAGTCACCGAGGCTTTCAGCGTTGGCCGTGGCTTGGGGGCAATAGGGTTGCGCGTGAAGCCATAGAAATGCCCGCCGGAAACGTTAGTTTTCGGCGGGCAAACTTTTTGGTACCGCGCCATTGGGGAGCCAATCATCTGTCTTGAATGTCCTCTGAACGAGCCCATTGGGCAGTAATCCGCATGGGAGAGTATGATCTGGGACTTGCTTTCCGTTCCGTCACAGTCAAATCCCCATGAAGAAGTCCGAAGCTAGCGCAGCCGAGAACCAGGACGGCTTGCGCACAAAACGGGGTCGCCGTAGGCGGGCGGCATTGGCGTTTGCGCTGTCGAGTGTGCTTCTGCTTCTGGGGCTTGAGTTTGCGGCCCGCTGGTATTCCTTGAATGGTGGTAAGTTGGCATTCGACTCCGCCTTTGGAACCACGTTCGCGGCTTCAAAAACCACGGCAGCGAAGTTTGTACCTCACCCCGAGTTGGGATATTGGCGCAATCCCGAGCACCCAAGTCACAACTCCGTGGGATTGCGAGGGGACGAAGCGATGTTGGGCCCTCGCTCCAAGGATCACTTTCGAATCCTGGTCATTGGGGACTCGGTAGCGGAGCCCATCGATGGGTTTGTATCGCTGATCGAAGCAGGTTTGCAGGAGGCTGAGGACCGGCCGGTCGAAGTCATCAATGGGGCGGTTCCCGGATACACCACTCTTCAGGAGAGGCTGTATTTGGCTCACATTTTGCCGTCCTTGGACGTGGACCTGGTTCTGTTGCAGTACTGCTTGAATGACAACTATGACTTCTTGCACCTGATGACGACCCAGGGAAGTCGACTCCTGACCTTGGAAGCGAAGAGTCATCTATTCCCGGACACGGAAGGGTTCTTGGGAGCGCTGACCCGCTCCAGTTACCTTGTCTACGGTCTGCGCAAGAAGCTCTACCAGCGCGGAATAGAGGCGCCCGCCCACCCCTGGGAAGACCCCATCTTTGGCGCCGCCTGGAATCCGGACACTTGGGGCAAGCAGCGCGAACATCTTCAATCTGTTGCGGAGCTCCTGGCCGATCAAAAAGTGAAATTCGCCATGGTCGTCGTTCCCCACGAATCCCAGTTGGACCCAAGGCGCACAGCAGACTTCCCGGATCGAATAGCCTATCCCCAAGAGCAGTTGCAAAAAATCTGCAAGGATCAAAACACTCCCCATCTGGATCTGCTCCCCACTTTCGCTTCCAGCGAAACCCAAGAACTCTACACGGATGGAATCCACCTGAATCAGGAAGGCCATCAACTAGCAGCCACTGCGATCTTGAACTTCCTAGAGCTTAGCGTTCTAGATTAGTCGACTTGGGGTGTTGACTCGCTTGCCACTTGCGGTGAGCGTCATTTCGTCCTGGCACCCATCATCTGGATTGACGGGAAGCGCGGGCTAGGGCTCTTCAGTTGCTTACTAACCAGGCATTCACTTTTATGCGAGACAGGCTTGGGATGCGGGGTATTGGCAGGCATCCAAGGGCGATAGCCCCTAACTGAGGCAGTATGAACTTTGAAGGCTACGGGAGCGGGAGGTCAGATTGCGGCACTGATGGGATTCGATTAGATTTCCAGTCAGTATGACACGCTCTATATCGCAGCTCGCTGCTCTCGGCGCTTGCTTTCTGGCCCTGGCGGCCTTCGCGTCCTCCCTTCCGCAGCAAACCCGCACTCCCGCGGCCCAGGCGCAAACGCCGAACCCGGCGACGAAGGCACAGGATGCTGTCCCGTACGTTCCGCCGCCTGCGCCCTACGGAATCGATGCGCCGGTGGCCATTGGTGGTTACCTCGATGGGGTACTGCCCACCCAGGCTCCGGGTTCGGGCAACACTTTTACGGTGGAACCGGCCTATCCGGGCCTGACCTTTCAGGATCCACTCGTCTACAAGCCGGCGCCCCATACGAATCTAATCGCTGGGGCCACGCGCCTGGGTGTGGTTTGGACTTTCTAAAACGAACAAGCGACCACGACCAAGTCGCCCTTCCTCGACCTGACGGATCGCTGTGCCGTGGTTTGGGACGGAGGCCTTCTGGGGCTTGCCTTCCATCCAAACTATGGGCTTGCGGGGGCTCCCGGTTCGCAATATGTGTACGCGTTCTACTGCTACACTCCGGATGGCATCTATCCCACGCACTATACGAATAGCGGCTTCTTCAACGTTTATCTGCGCGTCTCCCGCTTCACCGTTCCCTCGGGTACGGGTCAGGCGGATCCGAACTCGGAACTCGTCATGCTTCAGTATCGCATGTACAACGGTTCGCACCGATCCGGTGACCTTGCGTTTGGGCCGGACGGTTTCCTCTACATTCCGATTGGCGATCAGTTCCGATACGAGACCGCCCAGGACATCGTGAACAACCTCGATGGGGGCATCCACCGAGTTGACGTGAACATGGACCCCGCCCGTAGCCATGCCCCCGTGCGCACGCTCCCGCTGGGCAACAGTGACGAATGGTCCGGAGTCGGTTATTGGATCCCGAATGACAATCCCTTCGTCGATCCAAGCGGCGCCGTCTTCGAGGAGTACTACAGCCTCGGGCACCGCAATCCCCATCGCATTTCATTCGATCAGGTCACGGGCGAATTGTGGTCGGGGGAAGTCGGAAGCGCCCACCAGGAGGAGGTCAACATCATTGAGCCGGGGGGCAATTACGGCTGGCCTTTCCGCGAGGGAAGGTGGGATGGTCCACGCCCCGAGCCCCTAACTTATCCGGGGACGCTTACCGAGCCAGCCATGGTTTATCCGCGCTCCATTTCCAACGCTCTCATCGGTGGTTATGTGTACCGGGGCGCACGCCTGCCGGAGCTCTACGGCAAATACATTTGCGCGGGTTACTCACAGAATCGCATTTTCGCCGTGGAGAGGGATCCGCTCTCGGGGGTCTATTCCAGTACGGTCATTGGTTCGTTCTCTCCGGGGAAAACGATTACATTCGGCCAGGATCATAACGGCGAAATCTATTTTGGACGCCAGGACGACAATACGACCCTTCACCAATTGGCAGTAACGAATGCCAGTCCGGAACCGCCGCAACTCCTCTCGCAGATTGGAGTCTTTAGTGATCTTGTCAATCTGACCCCGCGCGCTGGTCTGATTCCCTACGACCTCAATTCGCCTTTTTGGTCCGATGCGGCGATCAAATCCCGTTGGATTGCCATCCCGAACGATGGCACCCATGACACAGCATCCGAGCGCATTGGGTTCGATCACCGGGGCGGAAACTGGGACTTCCCACCGGGCACGGTCACCGTCAAGCATTTTGAGCTGGCCACGGATGAGACCGACCCCAGTGTGACAAAGCGCTTGGAAACCCGCCTGGGCGTTTTCACCGATGACGATTTCTATGCGGTCAGCTACAAGTGGAATGCGGCGGGTACCGATGCCGTTTTGCAAACCAATCGCTCGGAGGAAACCATCCCCGTCGAGACGCTCGACGGCACGCGTGATCAGGTTTGGACCTATCCGGGTCGCCAGGATTGCGTGGTGTGTCACACGGTTCCCAGCGGCGGTGGTCTTGGCCTACGCGCACACCAACTCAATGGCGACCTGGTCTATCCGAGCAGTGGCATTGGGGACAATCAGCTCCGCACCCTTACGAGTCTGGGAATCTTTGGTTCGGGACTCCAGGAGGGAGACATTCCAGATCTTCCCAAAGCCGCTGGACTCACCGATGCATCGGCGTCACTCGAGCTTCGCGCAAGGTCCTACCTCGACACCAACTGTTCGCACTGCCATCGGGCTGATGCGGGAACCCGCGCGGTGTTCGACGCGCGTCTTGAGACTCCGCTCTACGCCACGGACCTGCTGTTCGGTATCGTAGCCGACGACCTGGGCGTGCCCGGGGCCGCGGTGATTCAGCCCCGCGATCCCCACAGTTCCATATCGCTCTTGCGCGCAGCATCGGTGGGTAATATCGCCATGCCGCCGATTGCCAAAAACCTCGTGGATGAGCCGGGCGTCGAAGTTCTTACCGACTGGATCCGCAATCTCAGCCCAAGCGAGCACGTGCGGCTTGGCAACGGAGTGGGGCCGGCCGCGGAGATCGACTCTTGGGAATCCAACATGTTGGTAAACGAATCGGATACCTACACGAACGATACGGGGTCAAATGTCTCGGTACGCTTGGAGGCATTCCGGTTCTTTGCCCAAAATGTATCGGCGCCAGTCACGCCATTCGTTGTGGAAGTGCTCTCGGATGACAACTTCATCGTGAGAGCGGTGGGCGCCACCCGCATGCCGGGGGATTACCGCGAAGGTATGAATGCCCTGCCTTTCGGTTCCCAATCGGATCCCAACAGTGCATCCATCCTGCAGGTGGCCCCGGGTGTGGTACTGGCGACTGGCTTTCTGGATGCCACGGCTTCGGGCGGGCAGAGCAGTGGGGGGATAGGTCAAGGCATGGTGATCCCATTCTGCTTCTGCAACGATGCGGATACTCTTTGGTACACAGGCGGATCCTTGGGTTCCGACTCCGGCCGTGTGGCGGTGGGTTCGGCGCCAACTCCGGGCACCAATCTCATCACCCATTTCAGCCGGGAATATTCCTATTCGATCGACATGGCGATCGACCTGCCGAATTCGGCGCCGCTTTTTGGAGCGCTGCCCGACGTTACGGTCACCGAAGGCGAATTCGTTCGCCTGCCTTTGGGCGCTAGCGATCCGGAAGGGAACATTCTCGTGTTCTCTTCCCGGGGTCGTCCCGAGGGCCTGGAGCTAGATCCGGAACTGGGTGAAATCAGTGGCTGGGTCCATGGCGCCGCAGGAGATCGCTACCCGATCATCGCCCAGGTCAGCGATGGTCGTGAATCGGATACCGGGTCATTCATCCTTTCGGTGGGGGTCCAACCGTATCGGAAGGTCTACGCGAGCTTCATGGCTGCGCAGGTGCTTCCTGGTGGACTACAGATTGGGAACGAGGACATCGCCGAATACGATGTACCCACACGGAGTTGGATACCATACTTCGATGGCTCCGATGTGGGCATCCACGCCGATGTTCAAGGATTCCACATCCTTGCAAATGGGGACATGTTGTTCGCGTTTGGAGAGTCGATCCAGATTCCCGGCCTCATTGGCGGTCCCGTTGGTGATCTGGTCGAGCCCCATGACATTGTGAAGTTCATTCCAACCTCACTTGGATCGAACACAGCGGGTTCGTGGCGCTTCCACTTCGACGGCTCCGACATATTCACAGCGGCGGACGCAAGTTCAAGGATCGACGCCATTTCGCAGATGCCGGACGGCCGATTGGTTTTCTCCACGAAAGGCTCATCACAAATCCTGGGCCAGAATTTCCAGGATGAGGACCTCATAGCATTCCAGGGCACCTTCGGATCCAACACATCCGGAATAGGTCGAATGCTCTTTGATGGTTCGCGGGTGGGACTGGGGCAATCCGGCGAAGACGTGGATGCGGCCTCCATCCATCACTCCGGCAATTTGATGTTTAGCGTCTTGGCTGAATCGGAAGTTCCCTCCCAAATCCCCCTCAGCGCGCACAGCATTGGTGTGTTTATGGGTTCCCTAATCCCAGACACGGTCGGCACGTTTGGCGGTGCCCTTGGCGCAGCCTTCGTGGGATTGGACGGCAGCAACCTCTCCGCATTGCACGTGCGGTGACGGTTGCCCGGGAGGGGGACGGATCGACGGTTGTGAGGAAGAGCTGTTTCTAGTGAGGGACGACTGCGCGTTCCCCAGAGAAACGGTCCGAAGGTCTTGGATCCTGGGGCTAGCAGGAGATCGGTTTCTTCTCGCCAGCCAATGATCGACTTCACAACCGTGCCAATGCGGCGATCTGTATTCCGGAGATGGGCGTACGCCAAGCGGCCCGTGTATCCGCTAAAAAATGGAAACCTCGGTTTGGGTTGTGAGCCATTCGAGGGCCATGGTTCCAGCCAAGGAATTGCCACTTTGGTTCAGGCCCGGTGACCAGACGCAGACGCTGAACTGACCTGGCATTACAGCTAGAATTCCGCCCCCTACGCCACTCTTGCCGGGCAACCCTACCCGATAGGCAAAGTCGCCTACGGCGTCATAGGTGCCGCAAGTGAGCATGAGAGACTTGATGTGTTTCGCTTGGTTAGGCCGAACGATCTCCGAACCGGTCGAGGGAGAACGGCCGGCGTTGGCGAGGAAGAGTCCAGCGCGAGCCACGTCGGTGCATGTCATTGCGATGGAACAATGATGGAAATAGGCATCTAGAACTGCTTCGGGTGCGTTTCGCAAATTCCCGAAGCTCTTGATGAAATTCGCGAGCGCCACGTTGCGGTAGCCGGTCGCCTTCTCGGAGCGCACTATGTCGCGATTGAACTGGATCGTTTTGTTGCCTGAAAGCTCACGGATGAAGTCTAAAACGGTTTCGTGGGCATTGTCCAGGTGGCTAAGGATGAGGTCGGTAACAACGATCGCTCCTGCGTTGATGAAGGGGTTTCTTGGTATTCCGTTTTCGTACTCTAGCTGCACAAGCGAGTTGAACGCCGTTCCCGAGGGCTCGCGTCCAATGCGATCCCAAATCCCATTTCCCTCCAGTCGCATCGCCAAAGTAAGCGTGAAGAGCTTCGAAATACTCTGAATCGAAAATGGCTCGGCCGCGTCCCCGACCTCGAAGACTTCACCGCCGTGCGTGACTAGAGCCATTCCAAATTTCGATTGCGGGACGTGCGACAGCTCCGGAATATAGTCCGCGACTTTGCCCCGCGTGAGGCAGGGCTGCACTTTGGCGTAGATCTCATTCAGTATCTGTTGGTAATCCATGGAAAGTCTCTTTGCCGATATTCGGTTTCCGCCAGGCGCACAGGACAGTTCTCAAGCACTACCCGGCAAACCCCAGTGAATGATACCTGCGCAACCCGTAATGCAGACCGGGACCGGGCCCTCCGTGGATAGACTTCTATAACGAGAGAGGTTCGGATGAATGCGCTGGAAGAAGCGGCCGGTAGGTGATCGAAGGGACCGGCTGGCCCACGGAGTCCGGCCGGGTGCCCTGGCTACCGCTCAATCCTAGGCACAGCACGGCCCAGATTGCGAAGGCGGCAGGAATGGGGCAAAGAGGCACGGCGTGGGGCGATTTAGTGAGGGACTATGAATCATCGGGCTTCCGGGCGCCCTGCTGAGGCCTTCAGGGCGGGTTT
>JARGOW010000160.1 GCA_029212955.1 Planctomycetota bacterium
GATGCGCGTGGCGCCAGCTTCGATGGCCGCCAAGGCGTTGGCCAAGCCCAGGCCGCGGTCCCGGTGACCGTGCCAGTCGATGCCCACGTCATGGGCTCCCAATTCTTGAACCAGATCCTTCACAAAGGTGATGAGCCTTCGCACTCCGGAGGGGGTGACGTGTCCACAGGTGTCACAAACGCAAATGCGTTTGGCGCCGGCTTCGATGGCGGCGGTGTAGAGCGAGCGCAGGGTTTCGGGGTTGGCGCGGGTGGTGTCCTCGGTCACGAACATGGACGGCAGACCTTCTTTGGTGGCGAAGGCGATGGCGTCATGGCTCATGCGAACCATGCGGCTCAGCTCCCAACTTTCCGCGTATTGACGAATGGCACTGGATCCGATGAAGGCGCAAACCTCCACGGGGGCGCCCGAGGCCTGGGCCACATCCGCTGCGGGCTGGATGTCGCTGATTACCGTGCGGCAAGCCACATTGGGCGTGATTTTCATGCCCGTCATTTCCTTGCAGAGTGCCGTGATGTGCTCACGCGCCTTTTCGCTGGCGCCGGGCAAGCCCACATCTGCGGTATGGATACCGATGTCCTCCATGAGGTGGATCAGCTCCATCTTCTCAGAGAGTTCCGGGTCCCGGGCGGAGGGGCTTTGCAGGCCATCGCGCAAGGTCTCGTCGTCCAGTTGAACCTCGAACCCCGGCTTGGGGTCGTCGTTCCAGTCGTAAATCAGGTCTTCAGGGCGGGGGTCTTTCATCGATATATGGCCGGTGGGCGTTGGCGGCATTGTAGCGGCGAAGCCATCACGGGCGACCCCCCGAGTGCCCAAAGCCAGGCAAAAAAGAAAGCCCCAGCCCCCATGGGGGGGCCAGGGCTTGAATGGGGCGCGAGCCTCCTATTGGTACAGGAAGATCAGGCCGTTTTGATCGGAAGGTATGTATTGGAAGCGTCCCACTTGTTGCCAATTCCCCCCCTTGGAGGGATCGTAATAGCTGTCCAGTTTCTCGGCTGTTTCTTGGTCGATTCCGGTAACGAGGACCACGTTGCAGGGGCCTGTGATCTCTTGCTTTCCATCGCAATCGAGATCCCAGCCTGTGACCGTGCCGAATCCAGAGTGGGTGTTGTCGATGCGTAGATCGCCAAAAGGGTTGCTGCTATCCAGGTTTGACCCCTCCAGGTATGGACCGTTCCAGCCGGGCAAGTCGCTGTTGAGCAGCTGCTGATCTCCACCCCCATGCTTCGCGTATTGGGCTGTATCGGTATGAAACAGCACACACGCCGATTTGGCCGTGTCGGCGGTTTGGGTGATCTTGGTGATTTTGCTGCGATCCAGGAGGCTGCTCGAGCGCATTTTCACCACCCCCATGAGAATGGCCAACACAACCACGGTCAGTACGAGCTCGATGGCGGAGAAACCACCATTTCGCGGGAGAGGCTTGTGGATTTGGGTCTTCATATTGGTGTGCAAGGAGGTCTAGACGATCGGCTCTTCGTCCAGGTTTGGCGGGGACTTGATGGGATTATTGGGGGTGTGCGGCGGTTCGATCCGGGCTTCCCAAAAGCAGCTCTTGCTTCGAAGCCTGCCGGAAGCCGCCGAGCACCGAAAACTCTCCCCAGGAAAGTCACGCAAAGGACCGCTGTTTGCGACACCGAGCTGGAGACCCCATGGACCAGTCGATATCCTGGATCCAACGTCCATGAATCGCATCCAGGTCCTGAAATTTGGAGGGTCTGCCCTCGCCGACGGAAACGCGATTTCCCGGGCCGCTGGACTGGTGTCGAGCTTTGGAGGCGAGCGCCCCATCGTGGTCGTAAGCGCTCTTGGGGGGGTCACGGATCTGCTTTTGAAGACCGCCGCGGCCGCTGTTCAGGGCGATCTCGACGCCCAAGCCCTTCGGATTCGACATAGCAGCGTGGTTTCCCAACTGGGATTGCCCACGGACCTGCTTCAACGGCTTTGGCGGGAGCTTTACCTACTGCTCACCGAGATCAACCAACGCCGCGAACTTCCCCCCGCAACCCGCGATTTGGTCCTGTCCTTTGGCGAACGCATGAGTGCTCGTATCTTTGCGCACACCCTGCGGCAACGCGGCATGCCAGCGACCCCGGTGGACGCGTTTGATCTTGGGTTTGAAACCGACTCCACCCCGGGTCTAGCACGCCTCTTGGATCGCGTCCCACAGCAGGTAGGCCGCTCCCTGGGCCAGGTCCCTGGCGTTCCCGTGGTGACCGGATTCCTCGCCAAGGATGCGGGGGGCAACCTGACGACCCTAGGCAGGGATGGCTCCGATCTGACCGCAGCTGTGATCGCCCGGGCCGTGGGCGCGAAATGCTTGCAGTACTGGAAGGATGTGCGCGGAATTCATACGGCCGACCCGCGCTGGGTTCCCGGTGCGGACTCCATCGATCAGATCTCATTTGGCGAGGCCCGTGAGCTGGCCTTCGGCGGCGCACAGGTCCTGCAACCGGCATCCCTCCAGATGGCTTCGGAATTGGAGTGCGATGTCCAAGTGCGCAGCTTTCTCCACCCCGAACACGGTGGGACGCAACTCACCCAAGGCCAGGAACGTGAGGGACCAGTGGCGCTAGCCTGCCGCCCTCGCTTGCTTGGAATCGAATACAACGATGAAAGGCCCCATAAAGCCCAGGCAAAACTATCCGCCGCGCTGGTCCGGCTTGGGATTGCTGGCATCGTAGTCCGCCAGGTGTCAATCAGCGGAGCAGGCGCCAAACTCTGGTTCGACGACACCCCGGAAGCCCACGCCGTTTTGGATCAGCTCCCGCCGGCTACGAACACTTCCATGGAAGAGGCCTCCATCTCCCTGGTCGGCCACGGGCTGGGCACCCATCCCGAGCTTCTGCGCCGGGTCCTAGAAGTCATGGGGGCGGCCGAATTCGAAGTTCGCCAGGCCCAATGGGGCGTTCGAGAACACGGGCAAACCTTCATCGTGCCCCGTGAATGCCTTGCCCAGGCCCAAGTCCTGCTGCACGATACCGTGGTAGGCAATCCCCTGCTTCCCCACTAGAGGGCTCGCTCCCCCAGTAAATCCCCGGGAATCCGAACCTTGGTCCGGGAATCGCGACGGTGTCAGGCACATCGACCCGAAGGATAATGAGGCAGATCCCGGGCCCGCCGCACGAACAGGTGCCGTAGCCTGACGGACTCCCCATGCTTCGCTTGGGAATTCCTGAGCAGCAAACCCATCATCACCCCATGGCAACCACACCCCACGAAGAAGACGGCGGCCGGCAGCGCTTTCTGGACTTGCTTGAAGTGTCACCCGAGCAGGCGGCCGTGGCGTTGTCCAATGCCCACTCCGCAGACGCGGCCGTTTGGCTGGTGGATGTGGACGAGGAAGATGCTTGGCGCGTGTTCTCGATTCTCGACGCTGAAAGCCAGGCCGGCATTCTGGAGGACGCGGAGGACGAACTGACTGCGACTTTGGTGGGGCAAATGTCATCGCCAGACCTGCGTGAAGTGGTCGAAGAATTGCCTTCGGATGAGGCGGTGGACCTGCTTGCGGAAGCCGACGACCGCGTCGTCGAAGATGTCCTTTCCAACATGGACGCCGAGGCGGCGGATGAGCTACGCGAGCTCATCGCCTATGATCCCGAAAGCGCCGGCGGCATCATGGCCACCGAAGTGATCACGGTCCAGCGGGGACAGCGCCTCGGCGACGTGGTCAAGGAGATCAAAAAGCTCGGCGATGAGGCCGAGGAAGACCTGGGCATTTTCGTGGTGGACCCGGGAAACCGACCCGTGGGTTACCTGTCCGACCGCGACCTCCTAACCCATAGCATTCACGAAACGGTGAATGTGGTCATGGTGGACCCGTTTGTGGTTGCCGCCAACGTGGACCAGGAAGACGCGGCGCGTGTGATTGACCGCTACGGTTTGCAGTCCTTGGCGGTGGTCAACGACGAAGGCGCGGTGGTCGGTGTGATTTCAGCCGAAGACGCCTCGGAGATTCGAACCGAGGAGGCGGATGAGGACATCGCGCGCATGGTGGGTACCAGTACCGGCCATCAGACGCGCTTGCCCGTGCTCACCCGGGTTCGCCAGCGCATGCCATTGATGGGGTTGACGGTGCTTGGCGGCTTGCTCAGCGCCAAATTATTGGCCCTTTTCACGGGAGGCGGGGATGGTCCCGAAAGCATGGCAACTTCGGACATCCTGCGATATCTACCCCTAATCATAGGTTTGGCGGGCAATGTTGGGATTCAATCCTCCACGATTTTGATCCGAGGTTATGCGACCGGAGAGATCGAAAAGCAGCGTCAATGGCGCGCTATCGGGGGCGAGATTGCCGTCGGGCTCACCATTGGTTTGCTTTGCTGGCTGGCGGTTTTACTTACCACATCGGGTGTGGAAACCGGGCAGATTATCTCTTCGTTCGGCATGGCGGTGGGGGCGGCCACGCCGCTGGCCGTGGCTTTGGCATCCTTGCTGGGCTGCCTGGTTCCGGTGGGTTGCTCCCGCTTGAACCTGGACCCCGCGATCGTCGCGGGACCGTTCCTGATTAGCTTTTCCGATGTGACGGGTTCTCTTATCTACATAGTGATCGCGCGCGCCTTGCTGCTCTGATCGGAAACGCAACCTTTGATGAATATCGTGTCCAAGAACCATCGCCGAATCAGACTCGCCGTTTGGGTGAGCGTGACCGCGTTGGCCCTTGTTTTTGCCCTGAGAATGACCGTGGGGGATGTCTATTCGGTGGTCTCGGCGTCCATGGAGCCCGTTCTACGCAAGGGGGATAGGGTTTTTGTTCGTTACGGGTCCGGTGAGTTGCAGCGCTATGACCTTGCGGTCTTCCGCAACTCTGCGGGCCAGGCGGTTGTGAAACGCCTAATGGGCTTGCCCGGCGACGAGGTCCTGGTCGACCAGTCGGGAGACCTCTGGATTAACAATGCCCGACCCGATCGGCCGGATTCATGGATTCAGGTGTTCGATGATCGCCTGCGCCGGGTGGCGGACCATTTCCAACACGGCAATCAATACTACGACCCTTGGACGGAGGGCCCGGGGTATTGGGAGGTCAACGGATTGGCGGTGAAAGCTGGTAGTTCGATCGGTTTGTTGCGCCATCGAGATGGGGTCAAGAACTCCGAATTGCGCCCCGATGGGACCTTTCGCGAAGGTTCCACAGCGGTCGGGGACCTTCGATTGCAGCTCGAGGTTTGGATTCCTGAGCCAGGCGGGATTCTCGTGCTCAACCTGACCGAGGAATCGGACACATTCCAGGTGCGGGTGGGGCTCGATCGCCTGGATGCCGGTCGGGTCTTCTTGAATCACTTTCGAGGGAACAGCGGCCCTCCAGTGGCCGGATCTTTGGCGCCCATGCCTCAACAGCGTTGGATTCCGGTGGTGTTCGAAAACCGAGACAATCAAGTGCGGTTGATCATCGACGGAAAGCAGGTGCTCGACTACGAGTACGTTTCCAACACGTTCAGTCCCGTAGGAAGCATAGGGGAGCGGGTCTCGTTCGGCGCCACGGGAACCAATCTTCGCTTTCGCTCGATCCGGATCGATCGGGACGTGACCTACACCCAGCGCGGAGACCGCTCCGCACCCGGCCAATTGGGTTGGGGGATCGGCCACCGCCTCACGCTTTCCTCCGACGAGTTCTACTTGCTCGGAGACCGTTCCGAGGTCAGCGAAGACAGCCGCTCCTTCGGACCCATTCACCGCGATAAAATCATGGGCCGAGCCACCCACCGCATCTGGCCCTACGACCGTCGCGGCTCGCTCGCCGGGCACTAGCTGGTCCGAGCTACCCAGCCTCCCCGGGATACGGGTGGCTGCGCCCCGGGCAAGAATCCGTACAAAATTCCAAAAAGGGGGCCGGGAGTGCCTCCTGTGGCGCCCCATTGCCTCCATTTCGGTTGGGTGTGTCAGTCACTTACAAAAATGTAGGTACTTGTTTATTTGTGCGTACAGCTCGACTCTCTGATTCGTCAGTCAGAAATCGAGCGGCTCAATCAGCGGGGCGCTCCTGCCAACGCCCGGGAGGGCCCCCATGAACTCCGAACAATTCACCACCTTCGATCTCCGTGAGGAAGGCGCCATCGCCTGGGTCACCTTCGATTTTCCCCCGGTCAATGTGCAGGGTTTGCCTATGTTGGCAGACCTGAATCTGCTTGCCGACGGGTTGGAATCGAATGGAGAAATCAAGGTCGTCGTTTTCCAATCCGCACATCCGGAGATTTGGGTCGCCCACGCCGACACGAACTTCCTAAAGAACATGTCCACCCAAGCGGTGGCCCGCGAGGACGTGGAGTTGCTCGACCTGCAAAGCACACTCGAGCGCATCAGCAGTCTACCCCAGGCGACCATCGCCAAGATCGAGGGATTCGCCCGGGGCGGAGGCCATGAGTTCGCCCTGGCCTGCGACATGCGGTTCGCTGCCCGCGGCAAGGCCAAGTTTATGCAGATGGAAGTGGGTATGGGCATCCTGCCTTGCGGAGGCGGTGCATCCCGCATGGCACGCCAGGTGGGCCTGGGCCGGGCCCTGGAAATCATCCTGGGCGCCCAGGACTTCGACGCCGATCAGGCCGAAGCATACGGCACGATCAATCAGGCAATGGACCCCGAGAAAATCGGCCCCCACGTGGAAGCCTTGGCCAAGCGCATTGCCCGCTTCCCCGCGGAATCGATCGAAGCCTGCAAGCGCGCCGTGTACGCGTCCATCGACTTGCCCATCGACGAAGCCCTCAAGGAAGAGGCCTACTGGCTCTACCAGGCAACCAGCAAAACCCCTGCGATCAAGCGCTTCAAAACCGCCGACGAAGGGGGGCTCCAATTCGACATGGCCAATCAACGGAACTGGTCAAACATGGTCCTGGACGTCCAGGAAATCAACTAATCCCCAACCCAGTAAAGGAACAGATTATGAAAGCAATGACCTTGAAGGCCTACGGCGAAAACGCCGAGTTCGCCATGGACGACGTGCAAACCCCCGAGGTGAAGGCCGGCCACGTGTTGGTTCGGGTGGCTGCCTCCAGTGTGAACACCGTCGATACGATGATTCGTATGATGGGCAAGGACTTGCCCTTGTCCCCTGATCTTCCGGCGATTCTGGGTATGGACTTCGCTGGAACGGTTGAGGCCGTAGGCGATGGTGTGGACGGGTTCTCCGTGGGCGATGAGGTCTATGGCTGCGCCGGTGGACTAGCCGATCTGTCCGGTTCCCTGGCCGAGTTCATCCTTGCTGACACCAAGCTGATCGCCAAGAAACCCAAAAACCTCTCCATGCGCGAGGCGGCGGCCCTGCCCCTGGTGGCCATCACCGCCTACGAGGGTTTGACCCGCGCGGGAATCCGCAAGGGGCAGAAGGTCCTGGTGCACGGCGGTTCGGGAGGCGTGGGCCACGTGGCCCTGCAGTTAGCCAACCACTTTGGCGCGCAGGTGTACTCCACCGGCGGCGGCGATGCGCAAACGGACCTGATTCGTGACCTGGGCGCCACTCCCATCAACTACAAGACCGAGCCCGTAGACCAGTACGTGGCCGAGCACACCGGTGGAGCGGGCTTCGACCTGATCTTCGACTCCGTGGGAGGACCCAACATGCTGAACTCCTTCCAGGCCGCAGCGCTCAACGGAAATGTGGCCTCCACCGTTTCCCTGTGCGAGCTCGACTTGACCCTGGCCCACTTCAAGGGACTTTCACTGCACGTGGTCTTCATGCTGATCCCCATGCTCCACAACCATCGCCGCGCGGACCACGCGCAGATCCTC
>JARGOW010000161.1:0-4374 GCA_029212955.1 Planctomycetota bacterium
TGCTTGCGTCGGTTGGCCGCAAATTCAGCCCTGGCCCGGGACATCTCTGCCGCATCCAAGCGATTATTCTTATTGTCGTCAAACCGCTTGAGCAAGCCCGCCTTCAACCCCTTGCGCTTTTCGGTTTCCAGCCGAGCTGCGCTGGCCTCTCTTGCGTTCAAGCGCCCGTCCAAGTCCCCGTCGAATCGGGCCAACACCTCCTGCTGGGTCAACGTGCGGGCCTGCTCCAACAGGGAAGGCTTGCGCAACTGAATGGCAGCTTCCCGGATCGAAACCCGCCGGGGCGAAACGGCAGCCGCCACGGGCTTCGATGCGCGTACCGTCCTCTTGGTCTTGGCTGGCAGGCGCTTGGCTGTCTTCTTGGCGGGGTTCTGGGCGGAGTTAGCGGTTTTCGAAGGCACCTGGCCCCCGGTCGGCAAGCCCCACGCTTGCAGGCCGGGGGTCGCGGTGAGAAACAAGAAAAGGAAGGATGCGTAAAGCGGCTTCATAGGAGAGCGGGTTGGGGCTGGCTCCAGGCTCTGTCAAACCTGGAGCAAACCGGTTTCCGATGTGGAATCGGGCCCCTCGTCCCGACTTCCAAGGGACCTTTGCCGCCGCTCTCAAATGCGCGGGAGTTTCTTTCGAAAATTCTGGGGACGTGCCAGACCACGCGCAGCCGTTCCCGATAGCGGTTCCATGCACACCCGCCATGCTCAAACCGGACCTATTCCCCGGGTGCGCGCAGGTGCATGACCCAGGAGTCAAAGCAGCCCTGGCCCTTGCCTCCACTCCAGCTGGATAAGCCGGCCCCCAGTTGATTGAGCCAAAGCAAGGGGCGACTCAAAACCCCACCCAGTTTGGTTTCGTTGACGTGCATCACCTGCGGAACGGGATAGGTCAACTGGTAGGCGGAACCTCGAAGGAATTGGAATCCGCGTGCTTCGAGAGCCTTGCGAACCCAGGAAGCCGATTTGGCATTCAATTCGCGCACGGGCAAGAGGGGGTGGGACTTCCGCCGCTTTCGAAAGCCCTTCGACTCCAATTGAATGTCACCTATGACCAGGGTGCCGCCGGGGGCCAAAGTGCGGCAAAGTCCGTCCAGCCAGGCCTCACTGTCGGGGGCAAAGCTGATCACCCCGCTGGAAATCACCCAATCGTAGGGCTCTTCACCGGCGCGCGGGAAGGGCGGCTCGTCGCCAAACCCCACACGCCCTTCGCAGGGTTGCACAACCATTTCGGGGCTGGGGTCAAACAGGAACAGGGACGAACCGGGAAAACACTTGGCAGCTTCGATGCCGACCCATCCCGCGCCGGAACCGAAATCGAGAATTCTCGAAGCCCGATCGGGCTTGCCGTACAGCCCCACGTACCGGCGCATCCAACGGAAATGGGGATAGCCCGGGGAACCGGGAACCCCATCCCACCCTTTGGCGTTTTGGTCGAATTTGGCGGTGGTCGTCTCGGGGGACATGACCTCCTGCAGGCGGCGCAAAAGGTACACCTGGCCGCCGCCCGATCCCTTCTGCAAATCCTCGCTGGATCCCACCGTGCGTCGCTTCACGCGATCGCCTTTGCCATCATAGATCGCAACCGCGTGAAAATGGGGCCAGAGGTGATTGCGGAGGCTCGCCAGGGACGGGTCCGTCTCCCGGTTTTCGAGGAGAACAAAAAGGGCCCCGCGGTCTCCGGTTTGAGACAGCAACGCCTCCGGATTCAAACCCGCCTGGGCTGCTTGCGCCGAGTCAAACGCGGCCCAGACATGTTCCGGCTGGCTTTCGGAATCCATCTGCCCCACGGTTCCCGCGTCGATTTGGGAATCCTGGAGGGCCGCCTCAAAGGTGGCCTGCAAGCTGGGGGACGGGCTGGGGTGACTCATGGCGCCCAAGAATAATGGGCCAGGGGGCATTTTGCTCGAACCCAATCCATGATTCACATTCCGGGGCCCCGATTCGCAGAATTTGCCAGTACCCGGAACACCGATCCTAGCGGCGGCGCCGGCTGCGCCTCGCGCCCCGGTTGCGGCCACCGCGCGCACGCTCCGCCGACGCACCTCGCATGGCACTGAGTTCGGGGTATTCCGCGTCCTCCCTCAGGGCTGTGGAGATCGCATAGGTGGGACCAGGTGAGGCGCAAAACACCGTATGCATGACCGTTTTCTCCAGCCCGTGATTGGGCATGAGTAGTCCATCCCCCGGGCCCAAGAGAAATGCGTGACCCGCATCGGCGCAAAGGGCGGTGAACTCAGGTGCCGCATGGATAAGCCCGGACAACTCACCACCCCCAGGTCTGCCCAGTTCCCGGCGCAGTCGTGGGAAGCGCTTGGCGAGAGCCACAAGCCGATCGAATGCGGCGGGCTTAGGCGCGATTCGCTCGCGAACCCAGGGGAGGTCGCCCTCGGTCATGTACTCCAAGAATTCGCGCACAAGATGGCATAGCTCATCAATGGAGAGGGCCAACCAGGCGGTGCGGCCCGCGACCTGGGTGTAGAGCACACCCCTTTGGCCACCCTCTAGGGGTTCGTTGAATCCATCGTGGTGCCAAAGGGCTCCGCCATTCGGAGCATTGAAGTAAGCGATGTGCTGTGTCGGCAAGACGGGCCCGCCGACCCAACGTTGTAGGTGCTCGCTTAGCCACGGATCGGTCGTCAATCCACGCGCATCCGGCAGGAGAAGTTCGGCCACTTCGCGAACCAGGCGGTGGCGCTCGATGTCCCGACTCGCGTCGTCGGGGCCTTCCTTGCCGAAGGAAAACCGCACACGAAGGGAAGCGTCCTTCTTGTGACTGGATAGCCTTCCGAGCTTGACCCAAAGGTCGTGGTCGCCACCCAATTTGATGCGTTCCAAATCCCGGTGGGCCTCATGCAGGTGCATGTTGCTCCCCGGCGCGAACGTCTCTCCAAGCCGGGGAATGTGGTCGGTTAAAAAGGCGCGCAGGCCCTTATCCCCGGAGAGGGTTCGGAAGCGTTCGAGCGCAAAGGCTTCGTCTTCCGGCTCCTTCAAGAAGCCAGGCAACAGGATCGGTCGGGCCTCATACCAACGTTCATCGAGCAGGGCTTCCGGTGGGTGATCTTCCCGGGCCGGTGCCGCTTCCGGGTTCAAAACCAACCAATCCCCGTGATCGACCCCCCTGCGTTGCAAGCGAACCGTTTCCCGGATCCAAGGTTGGATGGCTTCGATTTCCTGGGGATCCTCGTCCCCGTGTACGGACAAGACGGGGTTCGCACCCGGGGTCCAAACCCGGTCCGGGGCCGTGAGCACATCGTGGAAGACTCCGGGGGGCACGGGGGTGGTTTCCATGGGCGCATGGTACCCGTTCTTGGCCTTGTTTTTCGGGAAGATCTGTAGAGCCTGGAACCACCTGCACCTGGAATTCGTACACTTCTGGCCTGGTGCGCAAAATGCGCTCCGCACGCTCCCCGCCATGGATCCTTCCATTTCCCTCCCCGACTCCGCCGTTTCCGGACCGGGCCTAACCCTGCGAGTGCTCGGCATTCCCCTCGAGCGTTCGGCAACCGACGCCGATCTGCGGGAATTGGCCCTGCGCCAAGCTGGGGTGCACGAGCAAGATGTGCTCGCCATGCACTGGGTACGGCGCTCCCTGGATGCCCGTCGAAGCCGGGGCATTTTGAGGTTCGTATGCCATGTGGATTTGGTCATGCGCTCTTCGCGCATGACCAGCGCCCTCAAGAAGGCCATGCGATCGGGCAAGGTCCGCGAAGCTCCGGCCCGCGAATCCCTGGTCCTTCCCGCGGAGGCCCGGGGCCGCGGCGACCGGCATGTCATCGTGGTGGGCAGCGGTCCAGGGGGGTTCTTTGCCGCGCTGACCCTGGCCCTAAACGGCCACAAGGTGACCATTTTAGAGCGTGGCTCTGCCCTGGAAGGACGCAACAAGAAGCTGGTTCCGTTTCACCGTGGTGGAGATCTGGACCTGGATACGAACCTGTTGTTCGGGGAGGGCGGCGCGGGCACCTATTCGGACGGCAAGCTCTACACGCGGGTGCAAGACTCCTTGGAGCTGGCCATCCTGGAGGAACTCGTGGCGGCTGGAGCCCCCGACAACATTCTGTTCGATGCACGGGCGCACATTGGAACCGATCGTCTGCACCGCGTCCTACCCGCCCTGCGCGCGCGCCTCGTCGAAGCGGGGGGAACCATTTCTTGGGACACCCGCTTCGAAGGTCTGGTACTCGAAGGAACGCAAACCCAGGGGCGCGAGCAGAGGGTGGTCGCCGTGCGGACCAGCCGGGGTGAACTCCCTTGCGACTCCCTGGTGCTGGCCTTGGGACACAGCGCCCGGGACACTTTCGAAGCCCTGCAGGCGCAAGGCGTGACTTTTGAAGCCAAACCCTTCCAGTTCGGGGTTCGCGTCGAGCACCCGCAGGAGTTGATCACGCGC
>JARGOW010000161.1:4384-7688 GCA_029212955.1 Planctomycetota bacterium
TGGATTCGGCCAGGGACTTGGGCCCCGCTTCCTACAACCTGGCAAACAAAGGGGATGCCCACGTTTTGGGCGCGCATAGTTTTTGCATGTGCCCTGGGGGAAAAATCGTAGCCAGCATTTCCGAGCCCGGCATGCTGTGCACCAATGGCATGAGCAACGCCAAACATTCATCGCCCTACGCCAATTCCGCCGTGGTGGCCACGGTGCAGCCCAAGGCCTTTGAGCCGTTTGGCCAGGGTCCGCTTTCAGGCCTCGCCTTCCAACGGCACTTCGAAAAACGGTTCTTCGAAGCCGGGGGAGGCGACTACAGCGCGCCCGCACAGCGCATTCCTGATTTCCTGGAAGGTCGGGCCAGTCGCGGTGAAATGCGTAGCAGCTATACGTTTGCGGTGAAGCCCGGGCGCATCGACCAGTTGCTGCCAACGGACGTTCGTCAAGCCCTGGCCCGCGGACTCGATCGCTTCGACCGGCAGATCTCTGGCTTTGCTGGGGAGCAGGGCCTCATGGTCGGCCTGGAGAGTCGCAGTTCCAGCCCGGTTCGCATGCCCCGGAATCGGGACACCTACACCGCCCTGGGCTTTGCCAATCTTTTCCCCATTGGGGAGGGCGCTGGCTACGCCGGGGGTATCATGAGCGCGGCGATCGACGGAGCTCGAGCCGCCCATGTCCTGATGCAAAGCCCCACCTAGAACCGAATTCAGACACTGCCATGAGCACCCACCCCGACTTGGACGATCGCAAGGTCACGACCCACCGTTTGCTGGAAATGAAGCAAAGCGGCATGAAGATCGCAGCCCTGACCGCCTACGACGCGACCATGGCGGAACTTCTGGACAATGCTGGTGTGGACCTGTTGTTGGTGGGGGACTCGGTGGCCATGGTGGTCCAAGGTCTGGATACCACCGTGACCGTCACGCTGGAAAACATGCTGTACCATGCGACCTTGGTCCGCCGGGGAGTGAAGCGCGCCTTGGTGGTCGGGGATCTGCCCTTCATGAGCTACCAGATCAACTCGGACGAAGCTTTGCGCAATGCGGGTCGCATGGTCAAGGAAGCCGGCGTGGAAGCTGTCAAACTCGAAGGCGGCCAGGTGGTGTGTGAAACCGTCCGCCGTATTGTGGATGTGGGCATCCCTGTTATGGGGCACCTGGGCCTGACGCCACAGTCCATCCACAAGTTTGGAACCTACCAGGTCCGCGCCCGGGATCAGGAGGAAGCCGACGCCCTGCGTCGGGATGCGGAGAGCTTGGAAAAGGCCGGAGCCTTCTCGATCGTTCTTGAGAAAGTCCCCGCCGAGCTTGCAGCGACCGTGGCCAAGGAACGGTCGATCCCCATCATTGGGATCGGAGCTGGCCCAGATTGCGACGGGCAAATCCTAGTCTCCCATGACATGTTAGGACTGTACACGCGCTTCAAGCCACGCTTCGTGCGGCGCTACGCCAAGATCGCAGAAAACATGACGGGCGCCTTTGCGGACTATGTGGCGGACGTTCGGGCGGGTGGTTTCCCGTCCATGGACGAAAGCTACGAGTAGGGCCGGGCGTGACCCACCGGGACCTTTCCTGGTGGGCATGGGCCCAACGGCAAGCGGAGTATCCGCGGGCGGAAAGAAATTCCATGCCCCGTGCGGGAAGGATTCCCGCAATTCGATTTGTGCTCAATCGAGTCCGTGGGAGAGGACGAAAGGGGAACCAGCGACATCGGTCTGGTACCGAAACCCCTTCTCCTCCAAAACCCTACTAAAATGACGAAACTGATGATCGTCGACGACTCGTCGACCATGCGGAAAATTATTATGCGCGTACTGCGCCAGGCCGAGATTTCCGTGGATGCGATCCTGGAAGCTGGCAATGGCATCGAAGCGCTGGAGCAATTGGCCTCCAATTCCGACATCGGAATCATTCTTTCGGACGTGAATATGCCCGAAATGGACGGCCTCGAATTGGTCAAAAAAGTTCGTGAAACCCACAATTCCGAACAGCTGCCCATCATCATGGTGACCACCGAAGGTGGAGAGGCCATGCGTGAGCAAGCCATCAGCGAAGGTGCAAACGGCTACGTTTGCAAGCCTTTCACCCCTGACACCGTGAGTGCAGCGCTGCAACCCTTTATCAAATGAACCCGGAAGACCAAGTCGACACAGGTGCTGCCAAAGCACTGAACTTGACCGACGCGGAACTTCTAAACATCCTCCGCGAAGGCGCTGAGGAAGTGTTCATGATGTTGGGCGCCGTCGGCGAGCTCGTGGATGAAAACCACGGCGCCGAGGACCATGCTGCTTCACAGGCAGCGGCCTTGGCCGATATCGCCTACGAGGTGATGGTGGAGTTCTCAGGCCCTAAAGATGGCGTCGTTGTAATGCGATGCCAGGAGTCCTGCGCCAACAACATCACCCGTGGCATGTTGAGCATGGAGGAATGTGAGCCCGTGGCCCAGTCCGAAATCCACGACGCCCTGGGAGAGTGTACCAACATGCTGGGTGGCTTTTTCAAGCGCCAAGCATTGGACCCGCGCGGATCATTCCGGCTTGGTATCCCCAAAATCGCCGAATACGTGGCCGCTGAAAGTGCGGTCGTACAAGGCAGTTTGATCTACGAATTGAGCGATAGTCGGGCCTCGGTCGAGGTCTGGCTGGACGAGCAAGCCCAGTAAATGTGCTAAGACGGAAGCGGGCCTGCCCACTTCCGTCTGTTGCGCAAACCGAGGAGACAACCAACATGGCCCCCGAAGCAACCGAAAGAGAAGCCCAGTGCGTGGAAGAAGTTTTCCAGCGCGTTTGCGGCGACCTATCCATGATCGCCGATCGCGAAATGGAAGTGACTTCTGTCGAAACCGAAGTCATGGATCACCGCCCCGCCGGCAAGGGCAACATCCACATCTCCTTCCGCTTGGGATTCACCCAAGGCGAGGACGTACTGCATGGATGCATGTTGTTGCCCCTGGCGGAAGCCATCACTTTGGCCTGCAGCCTGATGATGATCCCAGAGAATGTCATCGCCCAAACGAGAAAACAGGACACGCTCGATGCGACCACCAAAGATGCCATGCTTGAAGTGGGCAACTTCATTTGCGGCGCTACCGATGCCGCCTTCCGCGCCCTGGGCGCTGACATCAAGGTGATCTTCGAAGGATGCCAAGGCGTTCGACCGGACGTTCGGCCCGCCATGATCTACGAGGAAGGCGGTGAACTGATCGTGGGGCAAGCCGACGTCTCCCAGGGAGGATTTGGAAACGCCATGCACGTCTTGATGATGCCCAAGCTAAAAGCGACCGAAACGCCGGACGAAGATAGCTAGTCCACAAA
>JARGOW010000162.1:0-3177 GCA_029212955.1 Planctomycetota bacterium
TCCGAAGGTTGGGGCGGAGAGCGCCAGGCAGCAGGCGGTGGTCAATAGGGCAAAGGTTGTGAGCAGCTTCATGTGGATCGAGGAATCGTCGGGTAGGGCCGGGCAGGCGAGTTCTTGTACAAAGCAAAACCCGTGCCGAGTTCTTGTGATCGGCATTTCCATGCATCACGCCCAGTGGCAGCAATGCCCCCGGCCAAAGCGAGTGTTGGTTGGGTAACACATTCGCCCGGCTGGGTACGCCACGGTCGAATATCCACGTCAATGGCTTTCGAGGCCTGGCACATCCCCCGACAAAAAAGCAGGGCGCCCGCAACATAAGTTGCGGGCGCCCTTTGGAGATGGGCTCTTCCGTGGATACGGAAGAGTCGGATTCGCTGGACTACAGAAGGTCGAGGATTCCGGTCGAGCCGGCTCCCGTGAGGGTTTCCGTGTTGGCGCGGTAGTTGATGTTGGTACCGATCTTGGCGTTCCAGGGAAGCAATTCCTTGTCACACACGATGCCGAGTGCAACGGCTGCGAAACCGCGGGCGGTTTGCGTCTTGCCGCTGTCCTTCAAGAGTTCGACCAGTCCGTCGATGGAGTTCTTGTCGCCAATGGTGCCGAGTGCGCTAGCGATGGCAGCCTGGGAGGAGAGAGACTTGGCGTCGCCAAGCATCTTCACCAGACGTTCCACCATGTTCTTGTCTCCGAGGAGGCCAAGGGCAACGGCAGCCTGCTTGAGCAGGTCGGGGCGGAACTCGGAACCGTCCAGGATCTCTTGGATCGGCTCAACGGCTTGGGTGTAGTTCATCAGGCCAAGTGCCACGGCGCAGTGGCCACGGGTTTCGTCCTGGGAGAAGTACTCAAGCTTATCGAGGATCAGCTCAGCGCTGTCTTGATCGTTGGCCAAGCCCAAAGCGAGCATGTAGGCGCCAGCCAAGTCGGGAGACTTGCTCTTCTTGGCTTCGGAGCGCAATGCGGACAGTGCGCCGAGGTCGATGGTCTCTTGACCGCCGTCCGACAGTGCGCGGGCGTGCACACCCACGGCAAGTCCAGCCCATGCGGCTTGACCGCCCTTGGCCTTGGACATGCGAGCCAGAAGGTTCTTGCGCAGGTCATCACGACCCCCGGTGGGATCTTCGATGGACTCGGGTGCCGGACGTGCGGCGATTTGGGCCATGGAGATCAATGCGTAGCGCTTGCTTTGAAGTTCACCCTTCTTGCAAATGCGATCCAGTTCTTCGTGGGCCGTACGGTGGGCGTTCTTCTTGCCACCGCGGGCGTCGACCAGTTGGCCGAGTGCGAGCACACAGGACTGCTGGATGTTCCGGTTGTACTTCGAGTGCTTGTTGACACCTTCCAGCATCTTTTCGATGACCTGGGAGCGAACCTCTTCGAATTCGGCGCCCTGGTCAGCCAGCAAGCGAGCCATGGCCGTGGGGGCATGGGCGCGCACGCGGTGGTGGCGGGTGCGCGAATGCTCGCGTTGGTTGGCTTCGTCGTAGTAGTCCAGAAGGAAGTTCAACTGGGCCTTGCGGGAGGAAGCGGCGGCTTCCTCGGGCGTCAGGGACTCGTCTGCACTTTCCTCGGCGCCGGCATCCACCGGGGTGAGGCCGAAGGCCACCATGGCGGCAACCTTGAGGTCACGCTTGGCAAAGCTGGGCGTGTTCAGGATTCCGACCAAGCTAGCAGCGATTTGACGGCGCAATTCGTTGTTGCTGGTGGCGTGACCGATCAAACCCAATCCGTAGGCGGAGAAGGCGCGGGTCCGGAAAGGAACCTCGGTCTTGCCCATGAAGGAGCGGGCGGCCGGGTCGTCGTTCATGAGCTGGGTGAGCAGTTCCACGGAAGCGTCATTGGCCAGGATGCCGAGGGCCACAGCAGCCGTCTCGGAGATTTCCTGGTTGCCGTCCTTGAGGAATTGCTTGATGACCTGCTCGAATTCAGAGGTGTCCGCCTCGGAAAGCTTGTCGCCAATTTTGGCGAGGGCGATCAGGGAACCGGTGATCAGGTCGTTGCCGCGTTCCTTGTCGAGAACCTTGAGAAGGGCGGGAACCACGATCTCGCGGATTTGCTTTTGGCTGGGAGCGAGCGTGTCTTTGGTTTGCTCCTCTTCACCTTTGCCGAGCAACCAGTCGTCACCACCGGTCACGACGCCCGTGTTGCGGGTGTTGGCCTTGAGGTTCAGGTACTGGTCCTTGTTGAATCCCCACCAGAAGTCCCAGGTGCTGAGGTCGGGACCGGTGTCGCCGCCGCCCGTGGTGGGGCCTGCGGGTGAGCCAGCCGGGGGCGTGCCCGCGGGGCCGGTGGGAGTGGAGGGACCAGGCGTGGAAGGACCGGAGGGGCCGGGGGTACCGGGGCCGGAAGGGCCAGGGGTCGCGGGGCCTCCGCCCGTTCCGCCGCCGCCACCGGGGGGAACGGTGTCACCAGGTCCACGATAGGTTCCGCCGTGGGCGCTGGCGTTGTGAGCCAAAGCCAGGCCACCGGCCAAAAGGGCTGCGCCGATGAGTAGTGTTTTTTTCATTGCTATGTGGTTTGTAGAGGCGGAACTGTGGAAGCGGGGCAATCGCCCTGCTCCATTAAATGGTCCGCAGCCATTAGGATTGCCATAACCCAAGCAAGTGGTGTGCCGGGCGGCCCATACCCCTTATTTTAGGGGGCCATCGCACCATATGGCAACATGGAGAAGGACCCTTGTTTTGGCTTCCCAGGGTGGTGTGGCGGAGGGGTAACACGATTTCCCCCTCGATTGCCCCCGGGAGGGCGATTGGGAATCTGGGGCCACCGGGTGGGACGCCCTGGATTGGGTAGTTCCCTGGGCCTTTCCGTTTCGGCACACTGGGTCCGTGTCTCATATTGCCCACGATCGCGAGCCCGCTGCCAGCCGAACCCAGTTTGGAGGGGCGTGGTTGCGCCTTTTGGGCGACATCCAGGGCCAACCCAAGTCCTTGGACGAATTCCTGGGGCATCTCTTACAAGACTTAGGAGCCACGGGGCTCCTTTGGATCCCCGATGCGGGTTCAGCCACATGGAAGGGGCACTATCAAGCCCGGGATGTGGACTGGGCCTCCCTAACGGCCTTGCCTGCTGGACATTGGCGAGCCATGCACCTGACCGAGGGATTGCGCAGGCCCTGGGGAGCGACCGCAGGCGGCGAAGACTGGTGAGGCGGTTGACCCGGGGACGGGCATCCCGCTG
>JARGOW010000162.1:3187-7670 GCA_029212955.1 Planctomycetota bacterium
GGACCAGGCCTGGGATTCGTCCGGCCGGTTGCATGAGGGTCTGGTTCGCAGGTTCCGGGGGCGGCTTGGGAGCAGGCGCTGGTGAGGAAGCTCTGGATCTTGCGGATTCCGTGTCCGGAGCGAGTGTTCTGATTTCAGAGCGGCTGCAGGCACTCAAAGATCAGGGTGCCCTGCAATTGGGTTCCCGGGCGGCTGGATTCGTGCATGACTTGCGCAATCGATTGACCCTGGTGCTTCTGCAGCAGGAGCGCTTTTCGATGGAGCATGATGGGGGAGTTCCCAACGCGGAAGGTTTTGAGTTGCTCGAGCAAGCCCGTGCCCTTTGCGCTTCCTTTGTACCCACCGGGGACTTGGGACTTGTGCCCCAGTCCACGGCCTTGCGACCCTTGCTCGTCCGGGAAGCCAGGTCCGCTGCGACCATGGCAAGGCGCGGTTCGGGCGTGGCGGTCAAAGTTCGCTGCCCGATGGAATTGAGTGCCTGGGTGGATCCGGTCGGGTTGGTGCGGGTGCTCGACAACCTGATCATCAATGCAATCGAGGCCAGTCAACCCGGTGGCGAGGTCCGCGTGTACGCCCGTCGCGGATCCATGGGGGTTCAAGTCCTGGTGGAAGACTTTGGGATTGGCATGTCCGAGGAAGGCATTCTGAGGGCTTACTCCGCGGGCCAAAGTGGAACAGGTCAGCGATCGGGAACCGGGTATGGTTCGGTTTCCCTCTTGAGTACCCTGGCGGAGATGGGCGGCGAGCTCCATGTGGAGAGTGGTTCCGGCCAGGGTACGTTGGTGCAGGTCACCCTCCCTAATCCTATCGATCAAACGAGTCCGCGCGTTCTGATTGTGGAGCCGGACCGTCGAAGCCTTCAAGAGCCGATGCGGCAGGCGCGCAGGGGTGGTCAGTTGGCACTGCAGATCAAGTCCTGCGCCGCCGCGATTCGCATGGTGGGGGAGTTGGAAGTGGAGGCGGTGTGGATTTCGCGGGGCCTGCGCGATCCATCTCTCCAGGACCTTGTCCATCTGTTGAAGAGCCAAGACATCCCCGTATTCCTATTCTCTGCCGCTGGCTTGATTCCGATCGACTCGGATTCGTTAGGGGCGGAAACGCCCTAGTTTCGGCCAGAACGGGCCGTTTGAGGCAATTTGAAAAAAGGCGGCGCATCCGAAGATGCGCCGCCTTTTGCTTGGGGTGGTTGCCGGGGCCTACTGGGGAGCCGGGGCCACATGGGCTCCCATGTACTCCCGGTTCATTCGGGCGATGTTGGCCACGGATACTCCCTTCGGGCAAGCGGCCATGCACTCGTAGTGGTTTGTGCAAGTACCGAAGTTCTCCGCGTCCATTTGATCGACCATGGCCAGGGCGCGTTTTTTGCGCTCGGGCTGTCCCTGGGGAAGCATGGCCAGTTGGCTGATTTTCGCGGAGGTGAACAGCATGGCCGCGGCATTGGGGCATGCAGCGACGCAGGCACCGCAGCCGATGCAAGCGGCGGCGTCCATGGCGATTTCGGCCTTATCCTTTTCGATCGGTAAGCCGTGGGCATCGGGTGCCGCCCCCGTGTTGATCGAAACGTAACCGCCCGCCGCGATGATGCGGTCGAAGGAGTCGCGTTCCACGACCAAGTCGCGGGATACGGGGAATGCGTCTGCGCGGAACGGTTCGATCGTGATGCGATCGCCGTCCTTGAATTTGCGCATGTGCAATTGGCAAGTGGTCGTTAATGCCTCCGGCCCGTGGGGCTGGCCATTGAGCACCAGGCTGCACATGCCACAAATGCCTTCGCGGCAATCGTGGTCGAATGCGACCGGTTCCTTGCCGTCGGTGAGCAAGCCTTCATTGAGCTCGTCCAGCATCTCCAGGAAGGACATGTCGGGATCGGCTACGGTTTGGTAGGTCTCGAAGCGCCCTTTGTCGTTAGGGCCCGACTGCCGCCAGATTTCAAGTGTGAGTTTCATGGTCTTGTATGTGTTGCGGGCAGTGGCGTTACTTGTAACTACGGGTGGTTAGTTTCACGTTCTCGAACTTCAGATCTTCTTTGTGCAAGGTGGACGGTTTGTTGACACCTTGGAATTCCCAAGCGGCCACGTAGCAGAAGTCTTCGTCGTTGCGCTTGGCTTCGTTTTCTTCGGACTGGTGTTCCTCGCGGAAGTGTCCGCCGCAGGATTCCTCGCGGTGCAATGCATCCGCAACCATGACCTCGGAGAATTCCATGAAGTCCGCAACGCGGCCCGCATGTTCGAGGCTTTGGTTGAGCTCGGCACCGGTTCCCGGAACCTTGAGCTCGTTCCAGAAGACGTCGCGCAGGGCGCGAATCTTCTCTAGGCCTTCCTTGAGGCCCTTTTCATTGCGACCCATTCCGCAGTGGTTCCAGCAGATCAATCCGAGCTCACGGTGCAAGTCGAATGCACTGCGGTTGCCGCCCACGTTGAGCAGTCGTTCGGTGCTCAAGCGAGCCTCCTCTTCGACGGCTCCAAAGGCCGGGTGGTCGGTGGTGACCGGATCCAAGGCGCGGCCGGCCAGGTGCGAAGCGATGGTGGCGGGCACGACGAAGTAGCCGTCGGCCAAGCCTTGCATCAGTGCGCTGGCTCCCAGTCGGTTGGCCCCGTGGTCGGAGAAGTTGGCTTCGCCGAGGACGAACAAACCGGGGATGGTGCTCTCCAGGTTGTAGTCCACCCAGAGGCCACCCATTGTGTAGTGCACCGCGGGGAAGATACGCATGGGCATCTTGTAGGGGTCCTCTGCCGTGATGCGTTCGTACATCTGGAAGAGGTTTCCATAGCGCGCTTCGATGGTGCTACGTCCGTCGCGTTTGATGGCGTCGGCAAAGTCCAGGAAAACCGCTTGGCCCGTGGAACCCACGCCTTGGCCGGAGTCACACACCTGCTTGGCGTTGCGGCTGGCCACGTCGCGCGGGACCAGGTTGCCGAAGCTTGGGTACTTGCGCTCCAGATAGTAATCGCGATCGCTGTCGGGGATGTCGGCGGCCTTGCGCTTGTCACCCTTTTCCTTGGGCACCCAGACGCGACCATCGTTGCGCAGGGATTCGCTCATCAGGGTGAGCTTGGATTGGTGATCTCCGGAAACCGGGATGCAGGTCGGGTGGATCTGCGTGTAGCACGGGTTGGCGAAGAATGCGCCACGCTTGTGGGCGCGCCATGCGGCGGTCACGTTGCTGGCCTTGGCGTTGGTCGACAGGAAGAACGTGTTGCCGTAGCCACCGGTGCAAAGCAGAACCGCATCGCCTGCGTGACGTTCCAACTTGCCCGTGAGCAAGTTGCGAACCACAATGCCGCGTGCCACACCGTCGACCTTGACCAGGTCGATCATTTCTCGGCGGGTGAACAGCTCGATCCCGCCGGAGTGAACTTGGCGCATCATGGCGCTATAGGCGCCTAGTAGTAGTTGCTGGCCGGTTTGGCCCCGTGCGTAGAAAGTACGGGACACCTGCGCGCCGCCGAAGGAGCGGTTGCCGAGCAGGCCGCCGTATTCGCGGGCGAACGGAACGCCCTGGGCAACGCATTGGTCGATAATGCCCGTGGACACTTCCGCCAGTCGGTGAACGTTGCCTTCCCTGGAACGATAATCGCCACCCTTGATGGTGTCGTAGAACAGGCGGTAAACGCTGTCGCCATCGTTGGTATAGTTCTTGGCGGAGTTGATCCCGCCCTGGGCCGCAATCGAGTGCGCGCGACGGGGTGAGTCCTGGATGCAGAAGGACTTCACGTTGTAGCCCATTTCGGCCAGGGAGGCCGCGGCGGAACCTCCCGCCAATCCCGTACCGACCACCAGGACGGTGAACTTACGGCGGTTGGAAGGGTTGACCAGCTTCAGGTCAAACTTGTGCTTGGTCCACTTGTCGGCGAGGTCGCCAGAGGGGACTTTGGAGTCGAGGGTTTGGGACATTAGAGAGGACCTCCTGCGCCCATGAAGAGCGCAACGGGGATGCCGGCAAAGCCGAGGGCGAGCACGATGGCGAGCGCGTAACCCACGAAGCGAATGGTGCCGTTGAATTTGTTGTGGTAGAGGCCGAGGGATTGGAATGCACTCTTGAAACCATGGCTCAAGTGCAGGCCGATCAGGATGGCAGCCCCGACATAAATGCCCAGGCCGAGGGGACTGGTGACGCGGTCACGGACGAGCAAGCCCAGGTTTTCTGAACCCTCCATGCCGAGCAACTTTTTTACGCGGAAGTCGAGGATGTGAATGATCAGGAACAGGCCAAGCAGCAATCCCGTGACGAGCATGGAGCGCGAGGCGAGAGTTTTTTCTCCCATGGAGCCTTTCGCGCGGTATCCCACGCTACGGGCGCTTCGGTTGCGAAGGGACACCATCAGGGCCAAGGAGATGTGGAACAGAAACAGAGCCAGCAGCCCAATTTCGGCCACGATCAATAGGGGACCCAGGTCCTCTAGCTTTTGAGCGTAGGCGTTAAAGGCGGTGTCACTGTCCAGGATGGACAGGTTTCCGAGCAGGTGCACAATGAGGAAGCCCA
>JARGOW010000163.1 GCA_029212955.1 Planctomycetota bacterium
GAGCTTCCGCCATGGGCTTCCACCCAAAGCACTTCGCCATCAAACCGCTCCACCGACTCTTCCACGTTGGTGGGCTTGGAGTGGTGCGTGAAAGTTCCGCCGGGTTCGTAGACCCGTTTGAAGGTGCCTTCGCCACTGGGACCGACGTAGTGTCCACTGACGATAATGCTGTGGGTTCCCACCACCGAATCGTAGGAATCCATCCCCAAGCTTTGGCGCACATCCGCCAGGTCGACGGGCGAGCTGGGTGCAGAAATCAGCCCCATGCTTCGAATCTGGCAAGCGGTCAAGGTGGCCGCGAATACCAAGAGAACTAGACTGGCAAAGCGCATTGGTGGACCCAAGTGTAAGCATGGGGGAGCGCGAATCGGGGTGCTTGAATCTCGAAGCTAGGCCCTTTTCCCTACAAAGGTGTGCCAATTGCCCCTTTGACGGTCTTCCAGCACTTTCAAACCAGCTTGTTCCATGGCTAGTACTGTTTTTTTCACGTGGTGATGGGGGCAACCGCTGAAAGCAAACCAGCCACTCTTGCGCACATAGGAGGCCAGCCGATTGGCATTGGCCACGATCACGTCCGAGTAGATATTGGCGAAGACCACATCGTAGGTGTTGTCATCGCCCTCGGTGATTTCGAAGCCACCGGTTTCAAAGCGCGCGTGCTGGTCCACGCCGTTGGTCGCAGCCAGGTCCCGGGCGCTTTGTGTGGCCACTTCGTCGATGTCGAAACCGAAGGCGGATTCGGCACCAAGCAATAGGGAAACCACGGCCAGGATTCCACTTCCACTGCCCGCGTCCAACACTTTTTCGCCGCCCTTCAATCGCTCCAAGGCCACGGCCATGCAAGTGCGCGTGGTCGCATGCCGTCCGGAGCCAAAGGCGCCACCGGGTTCGAGGATCAAGCGGGTCTCACCCTCCCGGTCGGGGAACGATGTCCACGGCGGTTCCACCCGCAGGGAACGTTCCCCGCGTCGCAATCGGAAAGCTTTCCAGCTCGATTGCCACGATGTGGCGTAGTCCTCGGGGGGCAGATCTGCGAACTCCACCTGGAGTTTCGCCAACTCGGGTGCATCCGCGGCTTGGGACAAGTTCTGCAACATGGCCTGCAACCTCCCATGCAATTCCGGAGTGTTCCACTCGGTCAAAACATAGCTGCGCAAGCACTCAAACCCTGAGGTGTTGACCTGGCCGGGCAACTGCAAATCACCCACTTGTACGGTGGTGCACATCTCTTGGCCCAATGCGTCGGCGACAAGTTCATGCCAACCGCTGGGGACCTGGATTCGGATCTCGGTCCATCGACTTGTGTCGGACATGTTTAGAAGGGGAGGTCGGTGGGGTCGACTTCGATGGGGGGTTGGAAGCGCTCGCGTTCTTTGGTTTCTGCCTGTGCAGAGTCACGCTCGATGATGAGTTCCATTTCGGCATGCAAATCGCCGGCGGGGGTTCCCGATTGCATGAGCTTACGGGCTTTCTCTCCGACGGGCCGGGGCTGTGCGACCCAGTCGTTAAGCGGCATCCCGCGCCTTTCCATGTCGGAGAGCAGATTCATGTGGGCCAGGGAGTCCCGTAACACCCGATCCAAGGGGCCGCGCGTCATGGCAGCGCCCTGCTGGTTGGTTCGCCCTGCGCCCATGCCAGCCAGGGGTAGTTCGCGTAGAAAAGCGCGGTGTCGCGGATCCAAAATACGCTGGTCCAGGAAAAAGACACACCCGCGGTCGGAGGACTTTCGCATCAATCGTCCGAAGCCCTGCCTGAATTTGGCGAGGGCGCGGGGCATGTAGATTTGCTTGCGTTGCGCGCCCTCCCCCAGGGCGGCGCATTGGGCGAAGTGGTAGCGATCGGGCACGCCGTAGGGCAGTCGCGCGATGGCTAGGTACTGCAGGGTGTCGCCTGGAAAATCGGCGCCGAACCAAAAGGTGTCCACACCGAGCAAAACGGAATCGGTGCGTTCGCGGAAGAGCCGACTGAGCTCTTCCTTGGCCAAACCATCCATGCCCTGGTAGTAGAGGGGCAGCCCGCGGCGCCGCAGAACAGGCAATACGGCCTCGCCGACCAAGCGCACATCTTGCAGGTTGGTGAATAACACCAACAGGCGCCCCCCTGTCCGGGTGCAAAGCTGTTCGATGAAGCGCGCAATGAAAGCGCGGTGCTCGTCGCGCGGCCCGTTGGCCGGGGGCGCGTCGCGGGCCACGCCCACGAGGACGCGCGAGTAGTCGAATGCCTCGGGCACGCGGAACGTCTCCACCTTGCGTCCACCGCGTTCTTCGTCGTCGCCGGGTTGTTCGGCCCGCGTCAGTCCCAAGTAGTTTTTTGAGGCTTCGAAACTGCCTCCCAAATACGTGGTGGCGGATAGGAAAGTGCCGCTGGCCAAATCTGGATAGTACAAGCGACCCAGGGATTCACTTGGTAGCAAGACACGGGACAACAGGCCCAATTCGCCCCGATACGTGCGTTCCACGTCGTAGAAGATTTCCTTGGCGAATGCGGGTTTTCCCTCCATAAGCGGCAACCAGGATTCCAGTTGCTTGCCCAATTCCAGGAGTTCGGCGCGGCCCAATTCCAACCCTTGCCGAATCGACTGGGAGCCGCGCATTTTGTTGGCATCGCAGACCTCTTGGAGGCGATCCAGGTCGGTTTCGAGTAGGGCGAGTTCGGCGCCCAGTTCTAGGCGAGACTGCATCAAGCCAGCTTCTCGACCCTCTGCAACCTGCACGCGCATGTAGCCGTGCACGCTGCGGTCGTCCTGGCCGCTGGTATCTTCGCCGCGGCGGCGGTCGAAGTCCTCCGCGGCCTCTTCCATGTTCTCGATGGAGCGCATCAGTCGTTGCCAGCGGCCAAGGGCGCGCTTGAGTGCCTCTTCGGAGGCTCCACCGGAAGGAATCTGGCGTTTCAGACGATCGAGTGCTGCCCGCGAGGTTCCACGCCCTGGCCGATGCAAACGCATCAAACTTTGGCGTGCATCTTGGAACTCAAACTTGCTGCTGAAGGCCGAAACCGCGCAATCGTGCAGGTGTTCGCACTCATCGAAGATGACATGGCGAAGGAACTCCCTGCGTGCGAGGACGAAGGACTGGTTCGTGATCACCAAATGACTGCGCTCGGCCCGCTTGCGTGCCAATTCAGCCAGGCAAGTGGCCCGATCCCGACTGCGCGTGCAGCAACCGCGCCGGGCACGCGCCGCACGCATGGTGCGCGTCAGGGCTTGGCGATAAGGTTTCGAGCTGGTCAGCGCCAGGGGCGGAGAGGTATGCAGGCGGTCCAAATCCCCATCCGTCTGGGTCATGGCGAAGGTCAAAAGCACCGTCCACGCCAGCCAGGTTTCCCCGTCGTCCTCCTTTTGAGGGCGCATGGGCTGGAAAGAACGCCAGCAAAGGTAGTTTTCGCGGCCTTTCAACAGGGTGACTCGCGGGGCGGGCGAAAGTCCGGCTCGGGCTAGGGCCTTCAACGCCCGGGGTACTTCGCCGCCCATGGCTTGCTCTTGCAAGGCCCGTGTGTAAGTGGCCACGCCCACGCGCAAGCCGTTGCGCACCGCCCAGATCAGGGCCGGCACCACATAGGCCAGGGTCTTACCGGTTCCTGTCGGAGCGTGCACCAGGAGCAGTCCAGACCTGCCCAGGTTTTGGGCGACCTGCTGGGCCACATTGGCCTGGGATTCGCGCAAGTAATCGCTGGGTTCGCCACCCAGGGATTCGGACATCAGTGCGGGCAAGTGATGTTCAAAAACGTCCTTGAGCAGGCGGCGATCCTCCTTGGGGAATGGGGTCAGGCCTTCGCTCGTGGGCGGTAGGGGCTCGGGCTGATCCTTGTCGTCCCCGAACTCGGCTCCCTTGGGTTCGAGTTCGTAGAGTCCGTTTTCCAGGCCGGGCGAATCGTCCAGGGCGCGCTGGATGAAGCCCGCGTCCACCGCCCGGCCAGCCTCGAACAATTCCGTGCCCTGGCGGCAAACCACTTCGGGTTCGTTCAGGAGCTCCAGGGCCCAGTACAGACTGCGCGCGGCGGCGGGGTCACTGCTTTCGAAGCGGTGGGCCGCCCCTTGCAAGCCCGCGGCCCAAAGGGCCAGGAATACCCGGTTGTGCTGATTGAGTGCTTCGACCAAGCGTCCCAGTCGTTCCGCAATGGAGCGTGGGTTTGGCCGCTCGAACCACCCGGCCACGTCATCACTTTCGTCCGATTGGGTTTTGGCGCTCCCGAGGCCCAGCCGTTCGAGCTCCTCGATGCCCACGACCACATTGGCGAAGGCGGGTTCCCCCAGGCTTCGATCCAAGTTGTTTTGCCAGGATCGAAAAAGCTCGGCGTCATGCACGAGCAGGGGCGCCTCGCCGACGAATTCACGAAACTCCGCCCAGCGGACATGGGCCGGTTCCTGGTCGCGAAGGGCCGCATCGTCGAGGCCGTACCGGCGATGGATGGCGGCGCTGCTAGCCCCCAATTGCTTGGGCCGATCGGGAAAGGGATCACAAAACTGATCCAGCTCAAGCCACGGCCCCTCGGAAGTAAGGGTTTTGCTGGCTTTCCCCTTAGGAGTTTCCAAAACATGCCCAGAATCGTCCCCAGGGGCCATTTTTCTGGCGACGATTCGTACCAAACCGTCCAGTGTGGGGTCCGATCCCGTGGTCCACAGGGTCACCAAAACCGGCAAAACAGGCGTTTGCAGGCCCTCAGGGGCGATCGTATCTCGGGACAGATTCATGGACGCAGGGAGGGTAGCATGGAGACCGCCGGACCTCGACAGATCAGCCTCCGCCGAGTATTCTAGCCGCCCGCAAAACGCGTTCCGGAGCCCCCAGGAAGGACCCAAACGCTGCGGCTTGCCCGAAATAGGTGCCCCCCCATGAACATCACTGAAATCCAGGTCGACGGCTACGAAAAGGTCGCCGTCTGCAAAGACCAAGATTCCGGACTGCACGCCATCATCGCGGTCCACGACACGACCCTCGGACCCGCCTTGGGCGGAATGCGCATGCTGGACTACGCTTCGGAAGAAGAGGCCATGACCGACGTGCTTCGCCTTTCTCGCGGCATGACTTACAAGTCGGCCGTGGCCGACACAGGTTTGGGCGGCGGAAAGAGCGTCATCATCGGCGACCCCAAGAAACTGAAGTCCGAGGCCTTGTTCCTGGCCATGGGCCGCTTCGTTGAGTCCTTCGGTGGCAAGTACATCACCGCAGAAGACATGAACATCACGATTCCTGATTTGGAAACCGTGGGTCGTGAGACCAAGCACGTGACCGGCCTGTCCCGCGAGTCCGGTTCCTCAGGAAACCCGAGCCCTTACACCGCCCACGGATGCCTGGTCGGCGTGCTCGCAACGGCCGAAGCCGCCTTCGGTAGCGCGGACATCACCGGCAAGCATGTCGTCGTGCAAGGCGTCGGCGCCGTCGGTGGAGCCCTCGCGATCATGCTCAAGGAAAAAGGAGCCAAGGTCACCATCTGCGATATCAACACCAAGCGCGTGGCCGAGCTGGCAGCCGAGCATGGCTTTGACACCGTCGACGAAGACAAGCACCTGGATCTGGACTGCGACATCTACGCCCCCTGCGCACGTGGCGCTGGCATCAACGATGAAACCATCCCTAAGCTTAAGTGCAAGGTCATCGCTGGCTGCGCCAACAACGTTCTCGCCGAGGAGCGCCACGGCCAGGTCCTACGTGAGAAGGGCATCCTGTACGCCCCCGACTACGTGATCAACGCTGGCGGCATCATCAATGTTTCCGTGGAAGTCTCCGAAGGCGGCTACAACGAAACCGAAGCCATGCGCCGCATCAACAACATCGGCGAAGCCCTGCGTCAGGTGTATGCCATCTCCAAGGAAGAAGGCATGCCCACCGCCGAAGCGGCGGACCGCTTGGCCGAGCGCCGCCTCGAAGCCGGCAAGGTTCACTAAGCCGAACCTGTCGATTCAAACAAAGGCCCCCCGGGTTCCTGACGGAACGCGGGGGGCCTTCTTGTCGGAGTAGGTCCAACTGGCAGTGCTTGAAAGTGGGAGTCGTCCGTTCTTGAGAGGTTGGCGTCGGTGGAAGGGTTCTAGTAAAGGGGCCATTCTGAGCAAGGGATGGTGATCCGAAGGGAACGGAGAAACCTGGAGGGGGTGCGGATCACTATTGAGGAAGAGGCGGAAACGGCAGCTTGTCAGCGCTTCGATCTGTCCATTCAAAATAGCGAAAGCGCCTCTTGCTGGCGCGGCACTCAATATCAGATTGGTGACTGGAGGGGAATCGAGAGGCCCTGATGTCCCAGGCAGGTTTGAATTCGAGCCCCAGGTAGAACTTTCATGGACAAAGCCAGTCATGCTTTTGCGGCACAAATCAGGCAACCGAAATCCCGCCGACTATAAGAGTTTCATTTAGTGATTTCATGAAATTGAATCTATTGGGACTGGCGCTATTGCTGGTTTTGTTATCGGGCACAGCGTCGGTCGCTTCTGCGCAGGCTGGGCAGGTTGAGCTACGGTTCGGCTTCCAGGTGCACCAGAATCTTTCGGATAGCCACTCCTTTCCGAACCCTTATACAAAGGTTCTGCCGTTGAGTAAGCAGTCGCTCTCATTTCGAGTGAACACTCCTGGCTCGTCGGTACTGCCCGGGGTGGTGTATCGCTACGACATCGTTCCAGGATCGTTTGAGATGTAGTTCGATGATTTTACCCCGGTAACCATGTCCGCGCCGAATCACATCATTGTGATCAACGATCTTCCGCAGAGCTCCAACCCTCAGATTCTGCAGGATGAATTCAGCTTCTATCTAGACCTGGATGGGTTCACGTTACAAATGGGCTTTCGCTTCGACTCATCTCTGCTGTCCAGCGTGGACTTAGCGACACAAGCTGGAGCCTATGACATCTCCGATCCCATTTGGAATGTGTCACATATCCCGGCTGTCGGGCGATTCAATGGTCTTTCCACAGTCGTGGATCTTTATCCAAGAACCTGGGAAATCGACGTTCCGCTTGCCGGGACCGATTTTTTGCAACCCGATGGATTCAAATACAACGGGGGAGTCCACAGAGCTTCTCGGTTACCTCGACGGCTCGTCCCAGTTGCACCTTGAAGCGCGCCATGGTCCTGCCTTGCAGTTGGGCTATACGCTCGTAGGGACAAACTTTTCGGACCCGGGTATCTCGATCGGGCAAGGCCGTTTGTGCCTGGCCAATAGCATTGGCCGCTATGACCGGGTCGGTACACCGATGAACTCCATAGGCCTGTTCGATGGGCAAGGCAACTTCAACAACTGGAGTGGCACAAGCACGACAGGAACCGGCTTCGATGTTCCCCCTGCCCTGCCTCTCCCGGGCAATCCAACCATCGCCACCGGTCAAACCTGGTGTTTCCAAGCGTGGCACCGCGACCTGGGCGGCCAATCGAGCTTTTCCAATGGGCTAGCGGTGACCTTCTAGGGGTCGGATGGGCGATGGTCCTTTGCATGGTGGGATTGGTTTCACTTCTGGCAAGGGCGGATAGGGACTCGGTATTCAGGTCGGGCGGGCGCGGGGGCTTTGAATCTCGGAAGGGGAACCTTTTGAGAATTACGGAAGCCGGGATCTGGGCAGGCCGTCTTTTTACCCGAGCAGTTATCAGCCACTTGTCTAATAGAGGAACGCATTCCGTTCTTCGCTCACCAAACCCTCTTCTTGTTGGAGCGATGTTGCTGGGCGCTGTGATCCGTTCACAAAGG
>JARGOW010000164.1:0-305 GCA_029212955.1 Planctomycetota bacterium
CCGCTGCGGCTAGCAACAGTTCCGCCGTCGACGAAGTCGATTCACCCGGCATGGGTCTCTCCACACCAAGGGGCCATTGCTGCAGAACGTAGGTCCAAGCGTCAAACGCCTCCCCACGTGTTACGGGCTCCGGGGGCTCCACTCCGGGCAGCCAATGCCATTCGGGCCAGGTCCCGAACACCGCGGCTTCAATGGGCGGCCCGGCGAACTGATGCATCAAAAGCAAACCCAGACTGTTCTTCAATTGCTTGGACCTAAGTTCAAGCAGGGCATTGCGGGCGGCTTGGATTGGCAGGTCCACCTTG
>JARGOW010000164.1:315-7661 GCA_029212955.1 Planctomycetota bacterium
GGTCCTTCTGCGCACTGAGCGCAAACAATCTCATGCCATGCAACAACTGCCGGGCACCATCCCGCTCCCCCTGGGGTACACCTTCCAAATAGGCCTCGAGCATGTCCGGATGTTTCATGGGCCTTGCTTAGCCAAACAGCGTTGTTGACTCGGTGGACACTTCGGTGGACAACCCGGTGGACATAGATGCGGCACCACCATCGACCTGCGGATCCTCGGTCCCGTCCCTGCGGGAACCCACGATTTCTTTCAGGCCCCTGGCCGCTCCTTGGCTCCATAGCTCGGCCGCGGCAGCGGACCTCCTGCAAGCCGATTCCAAACTCCTGCGCTGAAGCACCAGGGCATGAAAGGCTCGCCTTGCGCTGGCAGGGAGTCCGTTGAACCGGTCGCAAGCCCGCCTCAACTCCGCAGGATTGACCTTCAAGGCCCCGGCCAGCTGGGACAATACTCCGCCGCGGGGAAACCCAGCCAAGGGCACTTCCGCCACGCCAGATGCACAATCGTCGATCACCCGTTCCACGGCAGCGGCCACTGCGGTACTCGATTGGAATGAAAAGCCCCCCTCACCCCCGGGCCTATCCCCTGATAAGGCGGATTCAGCGTCCGCGATGCTAGCCAATACTTGGACCGAGACCCCGTGGGGATCGAGCAAGAGGCAGCGCTCCCGCAGCCGGCGGACCACCATCGAACGCACGCCCAGAGGATCCCCAGGCACCACCCTCCCCAGCAACTCCATACCTGATCTGGATGGATCGCCTGACCCCGGGGCCCTGGGTTCAGGATCCGGGGTCCCCCCGATTCCGGTCGCTTCGATGGGGGTTGCAGGAGGGCTTTGCGCGCGGTGGGTCATATGGGGGTATGGACGGGTCGAATTGGGCAGGGGTCTGAGCCCGGGATTGGGCTCCACGATCTAGGACCCAGAACCCCTCCCCCAGGGACAGGCTTCCTCCAAATCCGTTGACAAAGGCTGCCCCCCCCGCGCTACACTCCGCCCGTCCAATCAAAGCATCGGCTGGCAACAAGGCCTGCTGACGTGCGAGGGGCCACCGCAAATATGGAAACTTTTCTCAAAGGCAAAACCGGCGTTGTCCTAGGCGTCGCGAACAAACGCTCTCTGGCATGGGCATGTGCCAAGTCCATGGCCGACGCTGGAATGCGGCTCGCATTCACCTACCTTGGGGATCGCCTGGAAAAAGCCGTGCGCGAGCTTGCCTCCGAAATCCCCAACTCGATTGTGCTCCCGTGCGATGTCACCCAGCCCGATCAGGTCACTGAGCTTTTTGCCACGCTCGAGAAGGAGTTCGGTTACCTGGATACCGTGCTGCACGCCATCGCCTTCGCCAAGCGTGAAGAATTGCAGGGCGACTTTTACCACACGACCAAGGAGGGCTACATGTTGGCCCATGAGGTCAGCGCCTATTCTCTCACAGAGGTGACGCGAGCCGCATTGCCGCTCATGAAAGGGCGAGAAGGCTCCATCGTGACCCTTTCCTACATTGGCGCGGACCGGGTCGTTCCCGGGTACAACGTGATGGGAATCGCGAAAGCCGCCCTCGAGGCTTCCGTACGCTACCTAGCCGCCGATCTTGGACCGGTTGGGATCCGTGTCAACGCCATCAGCGCCGGCCCCGTGCGGACCCTATCCGCCTCGGGTGTGAAGGATTTCAGCAAGCGGCTCGACGAAGTTGCCGCGCGAACTGCTCTTGGCCGCAATGTGACAGCGGAAGAGGTCGGCGACGCATGCCTGTTCCTGGCTGGGCCCCACAGCCGTGGGATCACTGGAACGGTTCTTTTTGTGGACGCCGGTTTCCATATCATGGGCTGACCGGTGCGCACATGGGCCCTTGGCCCCATCCGCTCAATGGCTCGCAGGACCTCCTGCGGGCTTTTTTTTCGGATTCCATGTAACGAATCCTCCCGTGGCGGAGAGTACTCAGTGAACCTTCCGCAATTGTGGTTCGTTCCTCTAGTGACTCCCGCTTACGCAGATGCTACATGCGCGTTACCGGAGTTTTCCGGACGCTCCCACACCTTGAGATTATTGCATTTAGATCCGAAACGACTCGTTGCGTATCTAAATTTTTCAAGATTAGTGGCGGGTTACCAACTTCTATTACGTCTTGCTAAATGACAGAGCCTGAAAGGGCTGGTTGCCACAATTTTCAATACAAACGGAGCCCTGGACCTACCTGGGGCCCCAAATCTCAGCTTGCCAAATACAAACCCGCCCCGGGGACCTTCAATTGCTCCTGAAGTCCCGGGGCCTATTATTTTTCCGCTTGGGTGCGCTGGAGCGCCCAACTTCGGGCCGCACACAGGCCGCAAGGATCCGAGCGCAGATGCCAAGTCTGCTCCCCAATGCCCGTCGTGCAATCGTGAACAGGCTTTCGGGAACCCTGGATCCCGAGACCGCTTCCGTGCCCAGCCCAGGAGTCATGCCAGTCCTGTAGATCCCGCTGATTTGGGGCTAAACCGGGGACTCGGCACACGGAAAATCCCAGGCTCTATGGGGTCCTAGGCCCCCGCCACCATCGCGGCCAGCTCCACCATCCGGTTGGCGTAGCCCCATTCGTTGTCATACCACGCCATGACTTTGACGAGGCGCCCATCGATCACACGCGTGCAGCCCGCATCCACGATTCCACTGCGCGGGTCTCCAGCATAATCCGATGAAACCAAGGGGCGGGTTTCAAACCCCAGGATCCCGGCCAACGGGCCTTCCTCCGACGCCTTTTTGAGCAGGGCATTCACCTCATCCACATCGGTCTCCCGGGAAACGTGGAAGGCGCAGTCCACCATGGAAGCATTGAGAACCGGAACGCGAACCGCAATCGAATCAAGGCGTCCGAGCAACTCAGGCAAGATTCGTGTCACTGCCGTGGCAGAGTTTGTGCTCGTCGGAACCAGATTGATCTGGGAGGCGCGTGCACGCCGGGGATCCTTATGGGGCGCGTCATGCACCGATTGCGTGTTGGTTGGGTCGTGCAGGGTCGTGACCGATCCTCGCTCGATACCGAGGCCGTCGTGGATCACACGCACGATGGGTGCCAAGCAGTTTGTCGTGCAGGAGGCTGCGGTCACAATCGGATGCTGGGAGAGGTCAAACTCTGAGTGATTGACTCCCACCACGATGTTGGGCGGCCCATCGGAAACCGGCGCGGATACGACCACACGCTCCGCCCCCCCATCCAGGTGCGGTTGCACCAGCGCGGTCTTGCGGAATTTCCCACTGCACTCCAGTACCAAATCCACCCCCCAGTCCTTCCAAGGGATCTGAGCGGGATCGGAGTGTGCGCCAAATCGCAATGCGGTGCCGTCCACGGAAAGCGCATCGCCGTTGCCCGCGCACGCGTGGGGCCACCGCCCTTGAACGCTATCGAACTCGAGTAGCAGGGCCATGTTCTCCGCATTGGCTGCAGGCTCGTTGATCGCCACAAACTCGATGTCGTCACGCTGCCATCCCGCGCGTAGGGCCAACCGGCCCATGCGCCCAAATCCGTTGATTCCAACCTTCATAGTTTTCTGCCGCGACTATCGCGGAACGCAATCCTAGTGTCTCGATCCTCCACCGGGCATTAATTTGGAGCGCAACCTCCTCCCATTGCTCAAGCGCTTGGGAGATCCCCCTTGCCCCGCTTCTCAACCTTGTCCTTGGCCTTCTTGAACAGGTCATCCAAGTCATCCGCCCGGGTCTGTTCCTTACCAAGGGCCTGATCAAAAGCATCACCGCCCCGCTTGCCCCTACCCGCCACCTTACTTTTGGCCGAGTCCCAACGGTTCTCGTCCAGGATGATCTTGCCCGTGGCGTCCAGCTTTTCCGGCGGTGCATGCTTGAGCACCTTGGCGGTCAGTACATCGACGACCAACATGGACTCGCAGCACGGGCACCGGACTTCGATTTGTTTCGCACTCATGCCCCCCATCCTATCGAGAAACCGATTGGACCGGGAAAACACCCCGCCGGTTGGGTAGGGTGCCACTTCGACGATCATGGAAACGGAATCGCCCAAACCCCAAATCCAACAGGACCTGACCCAGCGCCACAAGCGCCTGGGCCTCCGCACGGTTTGGATTTCGGCCATGACCCTGGTCAGTCGAATCCTGGGCTTCATCCGTGAGTCCCTGTCGGCAGCCCTGTTCGGCAACGTCTCCCCGGTTTTTGATGCATTCATCACCGCCTGGCGCATCCCCAACGTGTTTCGGCGCTTCCTGGGCGAGGGAGCCCTGTCGACCTCCTTCCAAACCGCACTGACCGAGGTCGATGCGGAGCGGGGCAACCGGGCGGGAGCGGCCCTGTTCAAGGCCACGGCCACACGCCTCCTCATCATCCTCACCCTGCTCACAACGGTGATGACAGCCCTGGCGCTTTGGGTTCCAGACACCATGCCTCTCACGGGATGGGCTTGGTTGGGCTCCAACCCCGAGCCCGTGCACGAGTTGGCCGCCAGGGTCATGCCCTACCTAATCCTGATCTGCCTCGCAGCCCTGGTGAGCGGAGGCCTCCAGGTCCGGGGGCACTTCACCGCCCCTGCCCTGGCACCTGCGGTCATGAACATGGCGTGGATCAGCACCCTGCTGGTTATCGGCTGGCGCTTTGGATTCGAGGACGCCACCGGGGGTCCAGAATCCGCCGCCCGGCACATGAGCATGGCCCGCTGGTTGGCCGCGGGCGTCCTGATCGCCGGCACTGTGCAGTTGGGAGTCCAGGTCCCCGCTCTCTTCAAGACCGGCCTCCTGGGGGTGTCATCCGGTTCTGAAGTGATCAGCAAGGATGCCGTGCGCGCCGTTCTTTGGAGCAGTCTCCCCATGGCGTTGGGCGCTGCTGTGTACCAAATCAATGTGATGATCGATGGGTTGATGGCCCTTGGGTTGCTGCCCACGGGCGGGGCTACCATTCACTACTTCGCCAACCGGGTTCAGCAGTTCCCCATGGCGCTCGTGGCCGTGGCTGCCACCAGCGCGGTGTTTCCCGCCCTCAAGGCCATGGGACACCGGGGGGATTTGAAAGCCGTGCGCACCCTGCACGATTCGACCCACCGCAACGTAGCGTTTTTTGCATTGCCCGCGTCCATCGGACTGTTTGTTCTGGCGGAACCCGTACTCCAGGTCCTCTTCCAACGTGGGGCCTTTGCGGAAGAAGGTGTGGTGCGCGGCGCCTCGGCCCTGCGCATGCTCTGTCTGGCCATCTTGCCCGCGGGAGCCACCGGGCTGTGCGCGCGCACCTACTACGCCCTGGGTGACTTCGTGCATCCCGTTCGTATATCCATCCTCATGTTGATCACCAATGTGGGCCTCAACCTACTGTTGATTCTGCAATTTGGTATGGACGTGGATGGCCTTTCGCTGGCAACGGCCATCTCCAGCTGGGGAACCTTGCTGCTACTGCTCCCTGGCCTTTCCAAACGACTTCCCAAGCCGAGCGGCGGCACACTCCAGGGCATTGCGATCATGCTCATCCCCGCAGCCGCCTGCGGATTGGCCGCCCACTTCAGTTGGCCGGTACTAACAGCCGTACTTCCCGCCCCGATCGCCCTGGCTTGCGCCATTGGAGCCGGGGGCTTGTCCTACGGCTTGATCGCCGTGGCACTGCGCTTGCCTGAAGCGCGCCGCATCCTAAGCCGTGGCCGGTAGGATGTCCGCGAACTGAAAACCGTCCCTCTCAACGAGCTCTCCAACCTGAATGTTGATGGGCGCGCGGAACATAGGACCGGCGTGCACGAAGGTGTGAAATTCACCGTTTTCCCCGCAGGGATCCACGCTTTCCGGCAATTCGCGCAAGAGGGCGGCATCGAAGGCGCGCCCCACGAATTCGGTGGGACACTGACGGGGATCCACGCAGGTAAGATTGGCTTTCAAACCGCCTTCCACCATGGTTTGCGCCAGATCCCGGGTGTTGCGTTGCCAAAGGGGAAAGAGCGGCTCAATGCCGGTGGGCTCCAGGTTTTTTTCACGATACTCGCGGATGTCTTCCAGGAAGAGATCGCCGAAGGCCACCGCCTGGATACGGTCCCCTTTGGCACGCTCCATGGCGGCCGCCATGGCCTCCTGGTACTGCTCGTTCGTACAAGGGGACGGGATGTTCACCTGGATCAATGGCAAACCTGCCCGCTCCGCTTGGGTTTCAAGCAGGGCTTGACGAACCGCATGCATGGCCACTCGCCCATGGGTTTCATTCACGGTTGTGAGCAGTCCGCACAGCTCGATCGAAGGATCCCGCTGCAACTCCAACAGAGCCCAGGCACTATCCTTGCCACTGCTCCACGACAACCAGGTGCGTTTCTTCATGGCCCCCAGCATATCCGGAAACCTGCCCAAACACCGCCCGCCTAGAAACTAATGCGCAGGCCCACATAGGGTCCGCCGATCTGAAAGTCCGCTTCGATTTGGCTACCACCATCATCGTAGGAAACATCCATGTCGAAGTTTCTGTAGCCCAGCATGCCCAGTACAAGCGTACCGCCCTTCCTACCCCGCAAACGCACGTCGACCCGGGCATCCACATCTAGCACGGTAGCGGTGGCTTCGGGCGCCGAAAGGCTGATGTAGCCCACGTTCATGCTGCCGGACACCGGACTGTCCTCGCTTGATAGACGAACACCGATCAGGGGCAAAGGAAACTGCTGGTTGCTTCTTAAGGACAAGGCTCCTGCGGTCTCATCCAGCCCCACATCCAGGTTGATCCACTCCAAACCGAAACCCAGACCCAACTTGGAGGACCCAAAGCTCGCCACATCCCAGGTCAACACGCCGCTGTAGGCACCCATTCCGAACTGACTGTCCACCGCAGTTCCTGCCAAAAGGGTGGTCCCGTTCATGGTGATGGTCGACTCGACCACACCCTGACCTTCGTAATCCACCTGGAATCCGCTCAGCTCCAGGGCCCGGCGACCATCCCGTAGAAACACCCGGGGTAAGATGGCGGTTTCCTCCTGGTCCAACCCCAAGGACTTCATGCTCGAAGTCACCACGGCACCACTATCCGTGGCACCAAATGAGCCCTCGGTGGCCAACTGGGCCATGCCCAGACCCGCGGTGATTGACGGGGCCGTGCAGGAGCTACCAAAGACGGCCAGGGGCAAGCCAATAAGGAGCCAACACACCCGGGGGGCGCGGCGTATGAAGAGAGGAAGGGAAAGCATGGGGGTATGACGCCATCGAGCAATCGGGCTCCCCGGCTGGAGTTTCATCCATTTCCCCCTTTCAGGGGCCCAGGAATGGCCTCGGAACGGGCCTTTGCAAGCTTCCCCCCCCTATTTGGTGCCCCACTAGCCACGGGGCCCCCTCCCGAGTAAAGTCCCCCTGCGCTGCGCCTTTGATTCCGGGCGTTAGTGCAGTGGCTTTATGGA
>JARGOW010000165.1:0-1526 GCA_029212955.1 Planctomycetota bacterium
CGCCGAATGTCACCGGCCAGAAGGCGCCGGATTTGACGAACGCTTCCCGGGCCGCGCGGCGCAACGCTGTGAGAGCTGTCACGACGATCCCCACAATGGGCAGTTCATGGAAGGGCCGCAGGGTGCTTCGGATTGCTTGCAGTGCCACTCCAACCTGGCTTTTGCTCCCCACGAATTTGATTCTGAGATGCACTCCGGTGCGGGGTTTGATTTGGATGGAGCGCACTCCGATTTGGCGTGCGCCCAATGCCATGGAGAGCCCGCAGGGGGCCAGGCGCGGACCTTCCGCGGAACTTCCGCGAGCTGCAAGGATTGCCACGGGGATGCCCATGCGGGTCGGTTTGACTTGGTAGAAGGCCAGGACTGCAATACTTGCCACTCGACGGTTGCCTTTGGCGACTCCCATGCCCAGTCCTTCGACCACAGCGAGTGGACCGGCTTCGAACTCCGGGGTGCTCACGCGCAAAATCGCTGCGAAAGTTGCCACGTGGAACAGGCAACTCCCGACTCGTTCTCGAGGGTCTTCGGACGCATCACCGATGTCTATGGCACGGTGGAAGGTTGCAAAAGCTGCCACGCCGACCCCCATCAAGGGGCGTTCGAAATCCCCGAGCTACCCCAGGATGTGAATGGCAAGCAGGGTTGTGCGCGGTGCCATGGCGAAGCTTCCTTCCGTTCGGCTGCAGATGGACTGGACCATGGCCTGTGGATGGGGTTCCCGTTGGAAGGCGCCCACGCCTCGGTTTCGTGCTCCGCCTGTCACGCACCTTTGGCCAGGCCTGACGCCAACGGACGCACCTGGGCTAGGGCCAAGGGATCCGCCTGCAATGATTGCCATTCCAATCCCCATGGGGATCAGTTTGAGAGCGCAGGTGGAACAGATTGCAGCAGGTGCCACTCACCTGCCGATACGTTCCTCGAATTGCTGTTCGATCACGATCGCGATTCACGCTTCGCCTTGGATGATACGCACGCGGAACTCGCTTGCGTGCAGTGTCATCGGCAATCGAATGACAGCGCTGGGGAACCGTTGCGGTACAAACCTCTCGGAATGCAATGCATCGACTGCCATGGGGAAACGAGGCGTCGACTGCCAGGAGGGCGGGGGAAATGAAGAGGGGCATATTATGGCTGGCCTGGTGCATTTGCATGTGCATGCCGGCTTGGGGGCAGGAATCCGAAGGGTTTGAGCGCTTTCCGTTGCGTGTCAGTTCCAAACTGGCTGGTGGCGGAATCGAGGTGGATCGCGGCCAGGGGATTCGTCTGAAAGCCGGGGATTCGATCCTGTTCGAGACCCGCGATGGCAAGGTGTTCGAGGGGCGGGTGATCCGGGTCCTGGAGCGCAAGGCGGTTGTGGAGCCGGTGGATACCAAGGCCTCTATCCCGCTAGGAACCCGGGGCCACGCCCTGGTCCCCAAGTCCAGATTTGAGCGCAAGCCGGATCCGGAAGCGGTTCAGGAGCCGGACTTACCGGAGACTGCACCAGAGTCCGAGGTGCCAGAACACGAACCCTGGACCCGCTTGGA
>JARGOW010000165.1:1536-7585 GCA_029212955.1 Planctomycetota bacterium
GACGACTGGACCGCGAATGATCCGTTGCTCGCTAGGATCAAGCCCTTGCGCCCGGATCAGCGCGAACGCCGCTTTGGAGGAAGGACGTACGGAATCTTCGAGCAGCGCTTTGACACCCAAGAAAACCGCTCCGAGCTGTACATGCGCACGGGGACGGATTTGTGGATGACAAACCCGTTCGGGCAAGGCGGTCGCCTGCGGCTCGACATGGAAGTAAACCGCTTCAACTACGACCTCCCCGATAAAGTGGACAGCACGGGATCGAACCTGCGGTTGGACCGGGCGTCTTATGCCTGGGGTGGGGATCGCTATTTGCCGGATCGCTATGAGGTGGGGCGTTTCCTCGTTCACGGCATGCCCGAACTGGGTTTGGTGGACGGGGTTTCCTTCTCTAGGAGGCTTCCGAGTGGCCATTCGTTCGGCGCAACCATGGGCGGAATGCCCGAGCCCAACCCGGATCAGGATTCGGGCCAAGACATCCAAATCTCAGCCTTTTACCGCTGGGTCGCCGATGCCCGCGAGCGATTTACCGCCGCGGTGGCATTCCAAAAGACCTGGCACAACGGCAGCCAGGATCGTGACCTGATCATCGCAAAAACCGATTGGATGCCCATCGGTGGATGGCAATTCCACGGCAATGCCTGGTTGGATTTGTATCCTTCCGAGGATGCGGACAAGGACGCGGGTCCGGAGTTCACCCGCATGTACATGTCCACCAGCCGTGATTGGAATGGGAGCCGTGGAGTGCGTGGCGTATACAGTTTTCAGAAGTTCCCTTCGTTGCTTCGCAATGAGTTCCGTGATCCAGCGGCGGATACGGTGGCCCGGGAACACGTCAACCGGGCATCTGTGGGTGTTTGGCAGCGTTTGGACGCCAAACGCAGGCTGACCCTGGATGTGGGCCTTTGGGACGACAAGGATGACGAGGGCGGAGACTTGGACTTGGGACTCGATGTGGAGGATTTCGGGTCGGAGAACAGCCGGCTTGGGATTCACCTGTTCCAAACCAATGGCGAGTACTCAGAATACGTGGGCGCACGTGTGACCTACAGCCAATACATTTCCGAAGATCACTGGAGCATCTTGGCCGAGGCTACGAAGACCACCCAAGACGAGTTCGATCCGGCGGCGGACACCTACTACCAATACCGAGTGCGTGGTACCTACCAATTCCAAATCGACCAAGCATGGCAGGTTTCGGTTTTTGCGGAGGACACGATCCTAGAGGATGACTCCTCGTTCCTGCTCGGCTTTCACTTCGATCGGAGCTTCTAATGGATACGCGAACAAGAGCGAAAAGGATCTATCTGCGATGGCCGGTACAGGTAGGCATCTACTTGCTAACCGTGGCTTGCATGTCCATGGGCGGCTCGGGTGTGAGTTTGCACGGGTGGTGGCAAGGGCTAGGCCCCGTCATGCCCCACGATAGCTTCCCCGCAGACTGCAGCCTCTGTCATGAGGGAGGCAATTGGCAGGACCTCAAAGAGGACTTCCAATTCGACCATGCGGAGCAAACGGGAGTGACCTTGAATGGAGCCCACGCCAAAGCCCAATGCCTGCGCTGTCACAACGACCGCGGTCCCGTTCAAACTTTCCAATCGCAGGGTTGCGCCGGATGCCACGAAGACATCCACGTGGGGCAGTTTGCCCGCGATTGCACGGAATGCCATACGGAAAGCACCTGGCGCCCGTTTGGGCAAGTGGAGCTGCACAGTCAAACGCGCTTTCCATTGGTCGGTCGGCACGCCACCGCATCCTGCCGGGCTTGTCACCTGGGCAATGAGGTGGGCCGCTTTACGCCCGTGGATACGTCCTGCTTGTCGTGCCACCGTGCGGATCTGGCGGCCACGACCAGCCCGAACCACAATGGCCTTGGATGGGTGGATCGTTGCGACCGCTGTCACATTCCGACCACATGGCACCAGGCGCAGGTTGCGCCATAACGGGATTGGCTAAGGGTTTGCTGGGGTTGTGTCGAAAGGCGCTTCAGCTTTCCCTGCCGGAAGTGGCGCGATTCTCGTCGCGCTTGGTGGGGAAGTGGAGGGGTTCAGTGGGCCGATCTTGGGGGGATCGTATGCACAGTAGAATTGGGGTGGGAATCATTGGGCGTGGCAAGCACGTATTCGCAGGCATCTGCGTAGTGGTGGCTGGGCAATTCATGCTTGGGTGCTCGGGCAATACCGGCAGCCTGGTTGCAACCGCCGAATCCTGCATGCGGTGTCACAATGGCTCGTTGCATGACGACTATTCGGGTCCGGGAATGGAGAATCCCCACCCAATCGAGGGCGTGGCAACGATCCTGTGCACGGGATGTCACGGTGGCAATCCCGATGGCGCTGATGCGCTGGCAAGCCACGTGCCCGCCCCGCCGGAGATCGGAGATCGCGATTTCCAGGACAACAACGCCCATGCGTACTTCAATCGATTGACCCAAACCGGAATCGACCGTTTCCCTGACTATCAGGTGAATGGGGTCGACTACACCGCGCTGGATTACCTCCAATTCATCAACCCAGGGGACGTGCGGGTGACCCAGGACGGGCGCGGGTGTGGGGATTGTCACCAGGCCCACGTGGAGACCTTCGCTCAGAGCATTGCGACGACGGGAGCGGGCATTTTCTCGGGTGCGACTTTTGCGAGCGGGGCGGCCAATGAGATCCCCGGGAACCAGGGTTTGTGGCAGGACACGGCAGCGGACTTGGGATTCCGCGACATCGTGAATGATGACTACCTGTTTGACGCAACCAAGGTAGGTGCGGTGCGGGAGCTGGTGGAGTTCCCGGTGTTCAGTACCCGCAATGTGATCGGGCCGCGTAGCTTGCACAACAGCGACGACTACCTGTCTCCGGACTTGGCGGACGATCAATTGGCCAACGGCCAGGTGGTGACAGACTCGCCCCTGGACGACCTCTATCATGAGCAGGTCGCTTTCACCTGCGGCGATTGCCACTACGGCAGCTCCGGAGCGAACAATCGCTATGGAGACTACCGTTCGGCGGGTTGCTCGGCATGTCACATGCCCTACAGTTTGGATGGAATGTACCGCGGAACCGACCCCAATGTGCGTCGGGACGAACCGGCAGATCCCGACAATATCCGTGCGCCTGAAAGGCCCCACGTGAAGCGGCACTTGGTGACGAGCATCGCCAAGACCTTGCCCAGCGGCGAAGAGGTGCAGGGCATCAACGACTATGCCTGCGCGGGCTGCCACCAGGGTTCAAACCGCACCGTCATGCAGTTCTGGGGAATTCGTTTGGACCAAAACGAAGACGTGCGACGCGGGAACCAGTACCCAGCGAACCCCGTCAGCTTTCAAACCACTGCTGGGGATACCCGGTTGTTCGACCCGGTTTCCAACAACGACACCTTCAACGGGCGCAACCACCGCCAGTACCTCGCCTTTGAGGACTACGACGGGGACAACCGGGATGACACTCCTGCCGACGTTCACTACGAAGCCGGCATGGCATGTATCGATTGTCACGGCAGCTTTGACTCCCACGGCGGCGACGTGACCGATCCGGACAGCGCGGACATCTACAGTCGCATGGAACACGGGGTTGCGGTGCAGTGCGAGGACTGCCACGGAACGGCTGATACATATGCGGTCACGGCCCCCGGCGAGAACTATTCTGGAGAAATGGTGGACCTGGGCATGGACAGTCAGGGCAACCCCATGCGACATGTGCAATTGGAAGCGGACGGCAACTATTACATGTACAGTCGACTGGATGGCGTGAAGCACTACCTCATGCAAACCAAGGACACGATTGTGGATAGTGGCAAGACGCACCCGTTCACCGGTGCGCAAATCTACAGCCCGAAAGCGTCCTTTTGCATGGGGCGCAACGACGGGCAGGCCTCCACCGGGCTTGGCTCCCAGCAAACGGGTTTGGCTCCCAACGGCTTCAGCCACGTGGACAACATGAGCTGTGTTTCATGCCATGCTTCGTGGACGAACAATTGCGTGGGGTGTCACCTGGAGGGTGAATACAACACGGGGAACAACTTCAGCAATATCACCGGGGATCGCATCGTGTTCCGGGAGCGCAACGCGGACTTCATTTACCAGAGTCCTTTGTTCTTCCAGCTCGGAATCGACACCAAGGGCAAGATTGCCCCCATGAGTCCGAACACAGAGACCTTCTTCAAGTACGAGGACCGCAACAACGTGGACTCGAAGGTCTTTGCGTTCTCAGACCGGAAGGGCAAGGGCGGCGATCGCAGTGGCGGAGCTTTCCCGGCGCTCTCCCACAACTCCATGATGCCGCACTCGATCCGTGGAAAGGTCACGGCGACCAATGAGGGGCCGCGCTACTGTGTTTCCTGTCACCTCACGGACGAAGGTCTGACGAACTACGGGACCGAGTACAACGACCTGCGGGCGGCCCTGGCGGACCCGGCGCTCACCGGCATGGACAACAACATGTTCCAGACGCTCAAGGCTCACATCGGTCAGAACCCGGGCAACCAGCTCAACTCACCACTTTGGGTGCACATGGTTTCCGGCCTGGGATCGGGTTTGTTCCTGATGGACGAAAATGGCGCGGCGGTCAATCCGCTGGACACGAACGATGACCGGGTTGGGTCGGGCGGGGTCGCACCCGCCACCACATTTGACTTGGCCAATGTGGCCTACAATCTGGACCGCATGGTGGAGCCGGATGGAAGCTCGAACAGCTCCAGCAACCACCCCATGCAGCAGGCAGGCGTGGGAACCGTCCTCCGCCTCGGTGCGGACAATCCCGACATGTCAGGCCCTCTGGGAAGTGATTTGATCCGCAAGCTCACAGATCCCGCCACAGGCATTGTGCTGAACGCTTGGATCGACGCGGATGGAAACCTGGGCGGCGACGCGAGCAACTTCGTGACGATTCCCTAGGGGATTGCCAAACAGCGCTGCACTTCGAAAATCCAGGAGTATGCTAATCTCAAAGCAGGGCCCAGTGGCGATCACTGGGCTCTGCTCACATTCAGCCCTCCCCACCCCTTCCAGCATGTTCGAAGCCGTATTGGACTTCTTCCTAGAGCTGCTCCACGCGATCAACCCCAAGTTCGCCTGGTGCGTCGTGATCTGCATCATCGCATTCGGCATCTATCTTTGGGTCTGAGGGTGAGCCGACCGGTTGGTGGAGAGTGAAGCGGAGGCCCGTTGGGTAGGTGAGCGGAGCAGGACAGCGCATGCGATCACTTGGTCGGGCTCTCCCATCGGCATTGGAGCGGGCTTGTCTGGCCCGGAGATGACGTGAGGTTGGTTGCTGGTGAAACGGGTCAGGCGATTTGAGAGGTGAGTGGAGGGGATTGTGTCAGGCCGTGATCCCTGATCGGGGAGCAAGCAAGGATGGCGTGTCCAAGCAGATAGACGCGGAAGAGGGCGGTCCAATGAGAAAGGCCCCGGGGCAGCATTCGCTGCCCCGGGGCCTTTCTCTTGCGGAGTGGGCTTGCCCTACTTCACCACGATGTGAGCCACGTTGCCGTGGTCTTCCACGGAAGCCAGGTCATCGGCTTCGAGCCAGTTGTAGATTTCGTCCAGGGGCACGACCAAGCCCATGTGGGGCACGATGGTCGGGCGCAGGTTGCCGTGGGTGTAGATCTTGGAGAAGACGCCCATAAGGTGGTTGGACGAACCGTCGTAGATGCCTCCACCCGAGTTGCCGATGTAGGTCGGGGCGCTGATCATCCAGTAGCGGGCCCCGTCGATCTTGTGGTCGAGGTCGGCGATTTCACCGGAGGTCGGGATCGGGTCGTTGCCCAGGGGGCAGCCCACGGCGTAGATCGTGTGAAAGATCCGTCGACTCTCCAAGTACGAACGCGAGGCAAGGGTGGCGCCGTTCGGGACCTGGAGCGTGTCGACGAGCACGAGCAAGGCCGCATCGATTTCCGCATTCTTGCCGAGCAGGGTGGCGGTGTGGTGTTCGGTGGTTCCGTCTTCCATGTAGATGGTGACCGGGATGGCGATATCTTCGGGATCCAGCTTGTCAGCCAGGATGTCACGTACCACGTGCCAAGCGGTGACCACGAGGGTTTCGTATCCCGAACCATCCTCGAG